>DASQFO010000041.1:0-9226 GCA_035633095.1 Allosphingosinicella sp.
CCATCCGGTGCTGCGCTGGTACAGCCTCGCCTATCTGGCCGGCATCGTCCTTGGCTGGTGGTACCTGCTCAGGCTGATCCGGGAGCCCGGCGCGCCGATGGCCCGGCGCCACGCCGACGACCTCGTCTTCTACGCGACATTGGGCGTCATCCTGGGCGGCAGGCTCGGCTATGTCCTGTTCTACAAGCCGGGGGAATATTGGCAGAACCCAATGGAGATCCTGCGGCTGTGGGACGGCGGCATGTCGTTCCACGGCGGCGTCATCGGCGTCAGCCTCGGCATCTTCTACATGGCCTGGCGGCACAAGCTCGACTGGCTGAGGATCCACGATTACGTCGCCTGCTGCGTCCCGTTCGGCCTGTTCCTTGGCCGCCTCGCCAATTTCGTGAACGGCGAGCTTTGGGGCGCGCCGACGAACGCTGCGTGGGGCGTGGTCTTCCCGACCGGCGGCGAGGTTGCCCGCCATCCGAGCCAGCTCTACGAAGCCGGCCTCGAGGGCATCCTGCTCTTCCTCATCCTCTGGTACATGTTCTGGAGAACCCGCGCGCGGTTCCAGCCCGGGCGGCTCGTCGGCGCCTTCATCCTCGTCTACGGAATCAGCCGCTTCCTGGTCGAATTCGTCCGCGAGCCCGACGCGCACCTCGTCGAGTTCGCCGCCGCGACCCACCTCCACATGGGTCAGTGGCTGTCGCTGCCGATGATTCTGGGCGGGATCTACCTCGTGGCGAGCGCGAAGAAGCGCGAGAGCCGGGTAAGGCCCGTCCCATCCGATGAAACCGCTTGAGGAGCGCCTGAGGAGGCGGATCGACGAGCGGGGGCCGATCACCATTCACGAATATATGGCAGAGGCGAACGCGCATTATTACGCCACCCGCGATCCGCTCGGCGCCGCCGGCGACTTCGTCACCGCGCCCGAGATCAGCCAGATGTTCGGCGAGCTTGTCGGACTCTGGCTCGCCGATTTGTGGCAACGCGCCGGCCGGCCCGAGGGCGCGTATTATGCCGAGTTGGGGCCCGGCCGCGGCACGCTCGCGGACGACGCGCTTCGCGCCATGCGCGGCGCCGGCCTCGATCCGCCGGTCGAGCTGATCGAGACCAGCCCGGTGCTGCGCGGCGCCCAGGCCGGCCGGCTGCCCTCCGCGCGCTGGCACGAGGACCTTTCCAGCCTGCCGGACAACGGCCCCCTGCTCGCCGTCGCCAACGAGTTCTTCGACGCGCTGCCGATCCGGCAGTTCGACGATTCCGGCCGCGAGCTCAGGATCGACCTCGATGGCGATCGCTTCGTTCGCGACGGAGAGGCCCTTGCCGAAACGTCGCCCGCCTCGCTCGAGATCGTCCGCGGCCTCACCCGCCGTCTCGTCGCGCAGGGCGGCGCGGCTCTGATCGTCGATTACGGCCACGTCCGGCCGCGCACCGGCGACACGCTCCAGGCGGTCTCGCGCCATTCTTATGCCGACCCCTTCGAGGCGCCCGGCGAACGCGACCTCACCGCCCACGTCGATTTCTCCGCTTTTGCCGGCGCGGCGCGGGCCGAAGGCGCCAGGGTCTTCGGGCCAGTGACCCAGGGCGATTGGCTCGACGCGATGGGCTTGCCGGTCCGCGCCGCCGCGCTCGCCAAAGCGGCGCCGGAACGGACCGGCGAGATCGCCGAAGCCCGCGCCCGCCTCGCCGCGCCCGAGCGGATGGGACGCCTGTTCAAGGTGATGGCGCTGACCGCGCCGGGCTGGCCCGACCCGGCGGGGTTTTGAGATGGGTACGATCGCCTATCGCGACGGGATTCCCGCCGATGCCGCCTTGATGGCGCGGCTCGGCCCGGAGACGTTCGTGGAAACGTTCGGCCACCTCTACACGCCCGAGAATCTCGCCGCCTTCCTTGCCAAACACAGCGCGGCGAACTGGCTTCGCGAGCTCACCGATCCGAGCTACGCGGTCCGCATCGCCGAGCTGGAGAGCGCGGCGATCGGCTTCGCAAAGATCGGGCCGCCCTCGCTTCCCTTCGAGGTCGAGGGCCCCACGGCCGAGCTTCGCCAGCTCTATGTGCTGAAGCCTTGGCAGGGCTGCGGCGTCGCGGGCGGGCTGATGGATTGGGTTATCGCCGAGGCGAGGCGGCGCGGCGCCGACGAACTCTATTTATCGGTTTTCGTCGACAACCACCGCGCCCAGCGCTTCTATGCGCGCTACGGGTTCGAGGCGGTCGGCCGCTACGACTTCATGGTAGGGACCCATGCCGACGAGGACGTCATCATGCGGCTGAAGCTGTGAGCGTCACCTACCGCCTGGCGACGCCGGCCGACGGGCCCGCGGCGGCCGCGATGGGCCGGCGCTGCTTCGTCGAGACGTTCGGCGCGCATTTCCCCGCGGACGACATGGCGGCGCATCTCGACCGCATGTTCGGGCCCGGCGGGCTCCCGGCCGAGCTCGACGATCCCACCGTCCGGGTGATGCTGGCCGAGGAGGATAATGCGATCGCCGGCTATCTCAAGCTGGTGCCGGCAAGCCTGGAGATCGAGCACCCGCCCGGCGCGCTGGAGATCAAGCAGCTCTACGTGCTCGAGCCCTGGCAGGGCGCCGGCGTGGCGCCGGCGCTGATCGACTGGGCGATCGCGACCGCGCGCGGCGAAGCCGCCCCGGCACTTTTCCTCAGCGTCTGGTCGGAAGGCGCGCGGGCGATCGCTTTTTATCGCCGGCAGGGCTTCGTCACCGTCGGCCACGCGCCCTTCCTCCTCGGCAGCCGGACCTATAGCGACCCGGTGATGCGGCTCGAACTGTGAGCGTCGAAATCATCCGCGCCGGCGCGCTCGAGGGCATTCCGCACGGCTTTCTCGGCCGCAAGGGCGGCGTCTCGCGGGGCGTCTTGGCCGGCCTCAACGTCGGGCTCGGCTCCGGCGACGACGTCGAGGCGATCCACGAAAATCGCAGGCGCGCGGTCGCGGCGGTGGCGCCGGGCGCGCAGCTGGTCACCGTCCACCAGGTCCATTCGCCGGACGCCGTCTACGCGGCGGCGCCCTGGCCCGACGACGCGCGCCCGCATGCCGACGCGATGGTCGCCGACCGGCCCGGCCTCGCGCTCGGCATCCTCACCGCCGATTGCACGCCGGTGCTGCTCGTGGATCGGCAAGCAGGTGTGATCGGCGCCGCCCATGCCGGCTGGAAGGGCGCGCTCGGCGGGGTCATCGAAGCGACGCTCGCGGCGATGGAGGAGCGCGGGGCAATTCGTGCCCGCATCGCGGCGGCGATCGGCCCGGTTATCGCCCGCAAGTCCTACGAGGTGGACGAGGCGTTCCTTCGCCGCTTCGCCGAGGCCGATCCGGAGAACGACCGTTTCTTCTCGCCGGGCCGCGAGGGCCACCACCAGTTCGACCTCGAAGCCTATGTCCTCGCCCGCCTCGCCGCCGCCGGCGTGACCCGCGCCGAGGCGCTCGGCTTCGACACCTATCCCGACCCGAAGCGCTTCTTCAGCTACCGCCGCGCCACCCATCGCGGCGAGCCGGGCTACGGCCGCCAGCTTTCCTTGATCTCCTTGCCGGGCTAGAGAGCCTCGCGCACCAGGAGACTCCTCATGGCCGACGAATCCGACCTGACCGGCGCGACCCCGCGCCGCCGTCCCAAGCCGGACGTGCTCGAGATCGGCGGCAGAAAGCTGAAGCCCTCGACGCTGATGATGGGCCACGGCTTCGATCCGGCGCTCTCGGAAGGCTCCTTGAAGCCGCCCATCTTCCTGACCTCGACCTTCGTTTTCGAGAACGCGGCGGCCGGCAAGCGCCATTTCGAGGGCATCACCGGCAAGCGCCCGGGGGGCGCCGAGGGCCTGGTCTATTCGCGCTTCAACGGCCCCAATCAGGAGATTCTCGAAGACCGGCTCGGCCTGTGGGAAGATGCCGAGGACGCGTTGAGCTTTTCCAGCGGCATGTCGGCGATCGCGACCCTGCTGCTGGCCTTCGTCCAGCCCGGCGACGTCGTCGTTCATTCAGGCCCGCTCTACGCCGCGACCGAGACTTTGATCGGCCGCATCCTCGGCCGCTTCGGCGTCAAATGGCTCGATTTCACCGCCGGCGCGACCGAAGACGAGATCGCCGACGTGATCGATCGGGCCAAGGCCATGGGCCGCGTGCCGCTCATCTATCTCGAAAGCCCGGCCAATCCGACCAACGCTCTGGTCGACGTCCAGGCGGTGCGAAAGGTCGCCGACGCCGCCTTCGCGCCCGGCGAACGGCCGCCGATCGCGATCGACAACACCTTCCTGGGGCCGCTCTGGCACCACCCCTTGCGCCACGGCGCCGACCTTTCGGTCTATTCGCTCACCAAATATGCGGGCGGCCATTCGGACCTCGTCGCCGGCGGCATCACCGGCTCGAAGGACTTGATCAACACGATCCGGACGCTGAGGAACACGATCGGCACGATCACCGATCCCAATACCGCCTGGATGCTGCTCCGCAGCCTCGAGACCCTTGAGCTGCGCATGACCCGCGCCGGCGAGAATGCCGACAAGATCTGCCGCGTCCTGCGCGATCATCCCAAGGTCGAGAGCGTCGGCTATCTCGGCTTCCTCGAGGAAGGCGGCGACGCCCGCCAGGCCGACATCTACCGCCGCCATTGCACCGGTGCGGGCTCGACCTTCTCGCTCTACTTGAAAGGCGGCGAAAAGGAGGCTTTCGCTTTCCTGGACGCGCTCAAGATCGCCCATCTCGCGGTCAGCCTCGGCGGCACCGAGACGCTGGCGAGCGCGCCCGCCGCGATGACCCACCTCTCGGTCCCGCCCGAGCGCAAGCAGGCGCTCGGCATCACCGACAATCTCGTCCGCGTCTCGATCGGCGTCGAGGACCCCGACGACCTCATCGCCGATTTCGACCAGGCGCTGGAGGCGGTTTAGAGGAACATTCCCTCCCCTGGGATGGGGGAGGGCCAGGGCGGGGGTGAACGTCCCCGCCTCGCCGCGGGTCTCGTATGTTCACCCCACCCCCCACCCCTCGCCCCTCCCCATCAAGGGGAGGGGGATTTGGCGATCAGGCCCCCCTCCGGTCCCGCCAGTCGAGGACTTCCCAGCCCTCGTCCTCGGCGACCTTGATCAGGCGGGCGTGGGCGTTGGCGGCGAAGGCTTCGTCGGCCCAGTGATGGACCGGCGCGTCGGAGACATGGTCCGAATAGAAGCGGATGTGGACGGCGTCGCGGTCCAGCCCCTCGCGCTGCAGCCAGGCCTCGATCATGTCGAGCTTGCCGGGGCCGTAGCAATTGCGGCCGTCGATCGTCGCGATCGTCCGCCCGCGCCGGTCGGTCAAATTATCGGTCGCGATGACGTCGTCGAAGCCGAGCCGCTTGGCGATCGCCGCGGCGTAGAGCCGGTAGGAGGCGGTCGCCATGACCAGCCGCCGCCCGGCCGCCTTGTCCTGCGCGAGCCGGGCGCGGGCGCCGGCCAGGATGTTGGTCGCGACCTGCTTGTCGGCGAAGCTCTGCACCACCGGCTCCAGCCGCTCGGGCGAGGCGGCGCCGACCAGCAGCCGGTAGTTCAGCTCCTTGAGGCGTCCCCGGTCGATCAGCTTCAGCCCATAGGCCAGGGTCGTCAGCATCACGAGCGGCGCGAGCAGCGCCCGCCACGGCGCGAGCCGCCACATGGCGTGCCACAGAAACGGGCCGAAGGTCGGCCCGCGCGTCACCGTCCGATCCATGTCGTAAATGGCCAGGGTCGCCTTCATGGAACTTCAGCAATCACACAAACGTAGCTTCTGTCCATCCTGACTGCTTGCCGCTCGCCGGGAATTGAAGCATCGTCGCCATCGCATGACCGTGACCACCGATTTCAGCCAGAACGTCGAGGAGGGCCGCTGTGTCCTGAGGCTGAGCGGCAATCTGACGATATTGCGGGTCCGCAAGCTTTCCGAGCAACTCGCCGAGATCCATGCCGACGAGCTGATCGTCGATCTTTCCGAGGTCGAGCGGATGGACACGGTCGGCGCCTGGCTGGTCCACAAGCTCGAACGCGACCGCGGCGCGACGATCGTCGGCGCCACCGAGGACCAGAAGCTGCTGATCGAGCACGTCACCCAGGCCGACCAGCCGATGAAGGTGAAGCGCGATTATGTGGCGCCGCTGCCCCGCGTGCTCGCCGAGGTCGGCGCCGCGACCCAGAACGCTGGCGCGACCCTGTTCGGCTTGCTCGGCTTCTTCGGGGCGCTGCTGGTCTCCTCGGCGAACGTCATTCGCCATCCGCGCCGGTTCCGGCCCAATGCGGTCGTCCAGCAGTTCGAGCTGGTCGGGATCAACGCGCTCGCGATCGTCGGGCTGATGAGCTTCCTGGTCGGCATCGTCATCGCCCAGCAGGGCGCGGTCCAGCTCCGCCAGTTCGGCGCCGAGATCTACACGATCAACCTGATCGGCCGCTCCTCGTTGAAGGAGCTCGGCGTGCTGATGACCGCGATCATGGTCGCCGGCCGCTCGGGCTCGGCCTTCGCGGCGCAGCTGGGCTCGATGAAGCTCAACGAGGAAATCGACGCGATGCGCACCATCGGAGTGTCGCCGATGGAGGCCCTGGTCCTGCCGCGGGTGCTTGCGACGGTGCTGATGATGCCGCTGCTCGGCTTCTACGCGGCGATCATGTCGGTCGTCGGCGGCGGCATCTTCTGCTGGCTGTCGCTCGATATCCCGCCGGTCACCTTCGTCCAGCGCATCCGCGAGGTCGTGCCGATGACCGACCTCTGGCAGACGGTGATCAAGGCGCCGGTCTTCGGCATGATCATCGCCATGGCCGGCTGCTACCAGGGCCTGCAGGTCGAGGGAAATGCCGAGGAGGTCGGCCTCAGGACCACGACCGCGGTGGTCCAGGGCATCTTCCTCGTCATCGTCCTCGACGCCTTCTTCGCGGTGTTCTTCACCGCCATTGGCTGGCTCTAGATGGCCGAGCGCCCTTCCGTGATCGAAGTCCGCGCGCTGAAGAACAGCTTCGGCGACCAGCTCGTCCATGACGGGCTCGATCTCGACGTGCGGCGCGGCGAGATTTTCGGCGTGGTCGGCGGATCGGGCACCGGCAAATCGGTGCTGATGCGCTCGATCATCGGCCTCCAGACGCCGGACGAGGGCGAGATCGAGGTGTTCGGCGAATCGATGATCGGCCGCGACGAGGAGCAGGCGAAGCATATTCGCCGGCGCTGGGGCGTGCTCTTTCAGGGCGGGGCTTTGTTCTCGACGCTGACCGTCGCCGAGAACATCCAGGTGCCGATCAAGGAATTCTATCCGGGGCTCGACCCGGATCTGCTGGACGAGATCGCCGCCTACAAAATCTCGATGAGCGGCCTCGGCTCCGACGCCGGCGCCAAATATCCGTCCGAGCTTTCGGGCGGCATGAGGAAGCGCGCCGGCATCTCGCGCGCGCTCGCGCTCGACCCGGAGCTGTTGTTCCTCGACGAGCCGACCGCGGGCCTCGATCCGATCGGCGCCGCCGCCTTCGATTGCCTCATCGGCGAGCTGCGCGACGCACTCGGCCTTACCGTCTTCCTGATCACCCACGATCTCGACACGCTCTACGCAATCTGCGACCGCGTCGCGGTGCTCGCCGACAAGAAGGTGGTGGCGATCGGAACGATTCCGGAATTATTGGCTTTGGACCACGAATGGATACAAGCCTATTTCAAGGGACCGCGGGGCCGCGCCGCCGATTCGGCGGTCGCTAAGAGGGTAGAGGCCGACGCCTGATGGAAACCAGATCGAACCAGGTCCTCGTCGGCAGCATCACGCTGGGGCTTGTCGCCGCCCTGGTGCTCTTCATCGTCTGGCTGAGCTCGGTGACGGGCGGCGGCGAGAAGAAATACGACGTTTTCTTCCAGCAATCGGTCGAAGGCCTCGCCAAGGGGTCGCCGGTGACCTTCTCGGGCGTTCCCGTGGGCCAGATCGAATCGATCAACCTCGAGCCGCAAAGCCCGCAGTTCATTCGGGTGCGCATCTCGGTGAGTGACGACACGCCGGTGCTCGAAGGCTCGACCGCGACGATTCGCGGCGTCGGCTTCACCGGCGTCTCGCAGATCCAGATCGACCCGCCCGAAAATCCGCCGCCGGGCCAGCCGCGGCGGCCGCGCCGCGAGATACGCTGTCCCGAAGAGAACGCACAGGCGGAATGTCCCTATGGCGTGGCCGTCATCCCGACCCGGCCGGGCGCGCTGGGCCAGCTCCTCAACACCGCGCCGGAGCTGCTCGAACGGGTTTCGACACTGACCGAGCGGCTCACAGACCTTCTGTCCGACCGCAATCAGGAATCGATCGCGGGCATCCTCGACCATCTCGAGGAAGTCAGCCGCTCGCTCGCCGAGCGTTCGCCCGAGATCGCCGCGACGCTCGCCGAGGCGCGGGTGGCGATCCGCCAGGCCGGCAACGCCGCCGACCGGATCGGCCAGCTCGCCGGCACCACCAGCGAGCTGCTCGACCGCGAGGGCCGGCCGCTGATCACCGATTTGCGGGCGACATTGCGCTCGGCCGATCAGAGCATGACCCAGCTTCAGGCCGCGATCGGCGAGGCCCGGCCCGGCATCCAGGCCTTCACCAACCAGACTTTGCCCGAGGTCGGCCAGCTGATGCGCGACTTGCGCGCCACGTCCGAATCGCTGCGCGACATTACCGACCGGCTCAATCAGCGCGGCGTCGGCGGCGTCATCGGCGGCCAGCGCCTGCCCGATTATGAAGGTCGGCGAGGAAGGGAATGACGATGCGCCTGAAGCTCCTTGCCTCCGCCGTGCTTGCGCTTGCGCTTTCGGCCTGCTTCGGCGGCGGCGCGCCGAGCCAGCTGTTGACGCTCAGCGCCGCCCAGACGCGCCCGGTCGCGGCGCCGCGCAGCGCCGGCCAGGGCGAGGCGATCACCGTCGCCGAGCCCGCGGTTCCGCAGGCGCTGAGGGTGACCCGCATTCCGGTCTATGTCAGCGACACGAGCATCCAGTATCTGACCGGCGCCGAGTGGGTGGAAAAGCCGGCCGGCCTGTTCGCCCGGCTGGTCGGCGAGACGATCGCGGCGCGGACCGGGCGGGTCGTGCTCGATCCGGCCCAGTATAGCCAGGATCCCGGGACGCGGCTCAGCGGCACCCTCGTCCGCTTCGGGCTCGATCCCAATGCGATGCAGGTGGTGATCGTCTACGACGCCGCCATCGCCCGCGGCGCGGCCGGCGGCGTCACCAGCAATCGCTTCGAAGCGCGCGTGCCGGTCGCCGAAGCCACGCCGGCGGCGGTGGCGCCGGCGTTGAACGACGCC
>DASQFO010000042.1:0-1771 GCA_035633095.1 Allosphingosinicella sp.
GGTGCGCTCGCGCGGCACGTCCTGCGCGCAGACGATGTTGCCGCCGTGCCTCTCATAGGCCTCGACCATCTGGGCGAGGCAGCCGGGCTTTCCGACCATCAGATCGTCGGGCAGCAGGACCGCGAACGGCTCGTCGCCGACGATTTCGCGCGCGCACCAGACGGCGTGGCCGAGGCCGAGCGGCTCCTGCTGACGGACCGAGACGATCGCGCCGGGGGGCAAGCGGGTGCCGTCGAGCGCGTCCAGCGATTTGCCGCGCGCGGTCATCACCGCCTCGAGCTCGTAGGCGATGTCGAAATGGTCTTCGAGCGCGCCCTTGCCGCGGCCGGTGACGAAGATCATCTGCTCGATCCCGGCCTCGCGCGCCTCCTCGACCGCATACTGGATCAGCGGCCGGTCGACGATGGTCAGCATCTCCTTCGGGATCGCCTTGGTGGCGGGCAGGAAGCGGGTGCCGAGGCCCGCGACCGGGAAAACGGCCTTGCGGAGGGGTTTCATTGGGGTTCCGCGGCGGTATTGCCGTCGACCGGAATATCGCCGGGCGGCAGGTCGAAGCGGTCGTTCTCGCGCTCCTCGGACCGGCGCAGCAATTCATCGACGCGGCCGGGCCGGGCGAGGGGCGGCGGCGCCAGCAATTCGTCGGTGGTCATCGGCCGGCTGGCCATGGCGGCCGGCGGCGGCATCGCCTGGCCGGGCGCCGGCCTCAGCGGCTCGCGCAGGCCGCAGCCGGCGAGCAACAGCGCGAAGAGCAAAGCCGCGCGCTTCATTCCTTCATCCCCAACGCCTTCCTGGCCGCCTCGACCCGCTTCTTCACCTGGGCCGGCGCGGTGCCGCCGAAGCTCGTCCGGCTCTTAACCGAAGCCTCCGGCGAAAGCACATTGAAAACACCGGCTTCGAACCGGGCGTCGACCTGCTTGAGCGCGTCGAGCGGAAGCTCCCAGAGCCTGGCGCCGCGCTCATCGGCGAGGCGGACGGCGCCCCCGGTAATGCGGTGCGCCTCGCGAAACGGCACGCCGGCCTCGCGCACCAGCCAGTCGGCAATGTCGGTCGCGGTGCCGTGCCCGGCCTCCGCGGCGGCGCGCATGAGCTCGGCGTTGAAGATAGAGGTCTCGACCATGCCGGCCATCGCCGCGAGCGAGAGGCTGAGCAGGTCGTGCGCCTCGAACACCGGCTCCTTGTCGTCCTGCATGTCCTTCGAATAAGCGAGCGGCAGGCCCTTCATGACGGTGACCAGGGCCACCATCGCCCCGGCGATCCGCCCGCTATGGCCGCGGACCAGCTCGGCGGCGTCGGGATTGCGCTTCTGCGGCATGATCGACGAGCCGGTCGAGAAGGCGTCGGACAAGGCCATGAAGCCGAACATCGGGCTCGCCCAGAGCACGAATTCCTCGGCGAGGCGCGAGAGATGGAGCGCGCACTGCGCCGCCGCCATCAGATAATCGAGCGCGAAATCGCGGTCCGACACGGCGTCCAGCGAGTTGGCGGATGGCCGGTCGAAACCGAGCGCGAGCGCCGCCGCCTCGCGGTCGATCGGGAAGCCGGTGCCGGCCAGGGCAGCCGCCCCCAGCGGGCATTCGTTCAAACGCGCACGGGCATCGGCGAAGCGCGAGCGGTCGCGGCGCAGCATCTCGTAATAGGCCATCAGATGGTGGCCGAGCGTCACCGGCTGCGCCGACTGGAGGTGGGTGAAGCCGGGCATGATCGTGGCCGCATGCTCCCCGGCCCGCGTCACCAGCCCGCGCTGGAGCGCGGCGATCCCCTCGTCCGCGAC
>DASQFO010000043.1:0-11108 GCA_035633095.1 Allosphingosinicella sp.
GGAGAGGCGGAATTTCGCGCGGGCGAGCGAATAGCCGATCAGGCCGGCGGCAAGCGGCAGGATGAGAATGGCAAGGGCAGGCCACGGGCCGAAGCGCAGCCGCGGCGCCGCGCGCGTCCGCCGCCGCACCATCCGGATCGACCACCACAGATAGAGCGCCGGCGCCGCGACGCAGAGGAAGGGAGAAAGGAACGGCCCGCCCCGGTCGCCGCGCAGGACGTTGAGGAAAAGGCTGTCGGCGAGCGTCGTCGGATCGGCATAGACGTCGAGGAAATTGGGGCCGAGGCGCAGCCCCAGGAAGCGGTAGAGCTCGTGGTCGAACGCGGTGATCAGGAGGTTCGAGGCCATCAGCGCGATCAGCGCCCAGTGCGCCAGCCGCCATTTGGGCGAGCGAAGCGGGCGCCGCCAGAGGACGAGCCAGAGCAACAGGAACGGCAGGGCGATCAGCCAGACCGCGAGCAGCTCGTAGACGAGCGGGCGGATGATGAACACCTTCCACGCCACGAGGAAGGGCCCGCCATAAGGCGAGGGCCTGAGATAGAGGATGAGCTGGAGCAGCGCGCAGCCGACCCAGGCGGCGGCCGTCAGCCGCCACCCGATCGCGTAATGATCGGCGCCCCGCGCCCCTTCACCGGCCTCCCCCAAGCCCTGCCTCCATCCGCTTTTCCGGAATGCACAGCATGGCGGTTTCGCGCGTGAGCAACAATGGTTTGTGGTTCAATGGCGCGCCGGGGCCGCTTCGGCCGACGGGCGCGCGTTATCCCCCGATCAAGGCGCGGGGGCGCCGGTCAGCCGGGGCAGCGCGGCGCGAAACTCCGGCTCCCCATAAGCGGCCGTCACGCAGGCCTTGGCGACGGTCTTGCGAAGCGGCACCTCGTTCCTGAACCTGACCATCAAAGCATAAGCTTCACCCTCGCTGCGACGGCCTTCCGGCAGTATCGCCCCTTGAAAGGTGTACCACTGGATCACCGGGCCCAGCCGCTCGACAAGCGTGTCATGGCGATTGCCCCTTGCGATCTCGCGCTCGACGATCAGGGCCACGCCGCAATGCAAGGGGTTGCGCGGACTTGGCTCGGAGGCCTGGGCAGCGCACCCTGCGAGAAAGAGCGCACCCGCCCCCATGGCGATCGACCTCGACGGCATGACTTATCTCCTCGCCGGGAGCTTGCAGCGACAGCCGTTAAGGAGGGCTGAATCGATGATCTCGATCTCGCCGCCGGGGCGTTCGCGACGTCAGCCGACCACGATGCCTTTCGCGGCGCGGTAATTGGCGAGCTCGCCCTCGAGGAATCGCGCATTTTCCTCGCGCAGCTTCGCGGCCGCATCGTCATAGAGGAATGGCAGGAAGGCGAAGCGGCGGCCCCTGGTGACCGGCATCGCCTGGTGAAGCAGCGAGCAGGAGAAGGCCACCGCGCCTCCGGTCGGCGCGCGATAGGTCCGCGAGCCGAACTCGGGGAACATCAGGTCGCCGCCCTCATAGTCGTCGGCATTGAGGTTGATGGTGACCGCGAAGCGCCGGTGCGCGGTTCCCTTCGAAGTGTCGTCGCGATGGGCGCGGAAATGGCCTCCGGTCTCGGCCTCGTAGCAGCCGACCAGCAGCCGCTCGACGCGGGTCGCATCGAACTGGAAAACCCGCTTTATCATGGGGCGAAGGCGATGGTGGAGACGCAGATTGAGCTCGCGCGCGAGGTCCTGGTCCTGGACCAGATAGTCCCGTCTCACCTTGTGGTTCGGATCGACCAGCAGCCGCGTCATCCCGTCCACGTCGCGCATGAAGCCCGATTCCTCGCCGCCGTCCGCTTCGTAGAGCGCGATAAGTCGGCGGCAGAGTCCCGGTTCGAGCACATCGGGGACCATGACGACCGGCGCCCAGTCCGGCATGGGCGGCGCCTCGGCCAGTGCCGCGAAGGCGGCGATCGCCGCCTCGCCGTCGGTCAGCGCGAAGCGATCGGCGACGCGCAACGTCCGGTCGAGGAGCAGCCAATGCGCCTGATAAAGATCGTCCCGGTTCGCCCCGGCCGCCCCGAAGGCCCGGCTTACCTCCCGGTCATAATCGAGAAAGAAGCGGATGCCCGGGAGTTGCTGGCGGATAAGCCCGCGCGCGGCATCCCCGGGGTCGACGGTGACGCCGAAGAAGCTGGAGCGCACATCGTCGAACAACGCGCGTTGCGCCTGGACCTGGGCAAGCGCCGCGGCGCAAGCCGGGTTGGCGGCGGCTCCGAAGAACAGCATGAGCACCGCCCGCCCGCCCGCGGTGTCAAACGCATATCTTTCCGGCCCGGAGAGGGTGGCTGCGTGAAACCACGGCGCCACGGCGCCTTTTCGGAGAGGACGGGACGATTGAGGCGAGGCGGCCATGGCGATGAATTAACGCGCTTGGCCGTCCTTGGCAAAGAACGGGTTCGTAGGCCGCCGTCACCGCCGGGGGAGGCGGACGGGCGATCGCTAGCGCAGCACCATCGTGTCGCCGCTGATCTCGACGGTCCCGACCTGGTTCAGGAAGCTCTGCCCGAGCAGCGAGACCGGCAAATGCTCGGCGACCGCGCCGCGGATGTTGCGCGCCTCGAGCGGGCCGAGGGCGATTCGCTCGATCCGCACCGGGATGACCTCGATCTCGCCGCCCGCGCCCACCGCCTTCGCCCGCTCCGAAGGCAAAGCGATGCCGGCCCGTTGCGCATCGGTCGGGGTCAGGGCGACCATGGTGGCCCCGGTATCGACCATGAAGCGGATGCGCGCGCCGTTGACCTGCGCGTCGGCGTAGAAATGGCCGTCGGGACTGCGCGCGAGCGCGCGGCTCGCGGCGCCGTTACCGGCCCTGACGGGCGGCGCGGGTGCCGCCACCGCAGGGCCCGGAGGCGCCACCGTCGGCGCCTCGGGGCGCTGGAGCGACGGCGCCATCACCACGATCCCGAGCAGGCCCACGGCGGCCAGGACCAGAGTGCTTCCTTCGGACATGGCGCCGGTTTACGCCCGCCTTTGCGAAGACCGGGTTAACGCCGGGCGCGGCTGACGCGTCGAACCGTCCCCGGTCAGGCCGCGTTGGCGCGGGTCGGATCGGGGATCAGCCGCCGCTGGACGGTGCGCACGATCTGGCTGCCGCCGACCAGGGCCGCGCCTTCCAGCGGCAGGGCGGTCCCGCAAAAGGCGCATTCGGCCATCACCCGGCCGATATACCAGTGCGTCCGGCTGCAGCCCGGGCAATGGTTGGCCTGGCCGTCGCGGTAAGAGATATGATAGCCGCGCAACGCCGCCGGGGGGACGAGGCTGCCGCCGCGGGCTTTGAGCACATTCGCCACACTCGCCATGATCGGTTCCTTTACTCAGGTTACTCAATGTTACGGCGACAACGCGGGCCGGGGCCCCCGAGTTGCATGGCGATGCAGGTAAACCGTCCTCGCGGGTGCCGCGCGCGCGGGAACTTCGGCCCGCTTCGCGCGCTTCAGCGCCATGGCCTTCCTTCCCGCCAGCGCCGATGCCGAGCCCAGCGGCCTGATCCTCGACCCGGTCGAGGCCGCCGATCTGCGCGCGCTCGAGGCGGCGCGGATCCGCGAGGCGCAGGCCATGGTTGCCCGCTTCTTCGGCCTCGGCACGCCCGTTTCGCCGCGATGACAGGCCGCCGGTTCTCACGGCGCACGCTCGCCGGCGGCGGCTTCGCCTTGGTCGTCGCATTGATCGTCGGGGTTTCGCTGGTGCCCGATCTTCGCAGCGGCGGATCCGCCTCGCCCGCCGCGCTCAAGCGGATCGAGCGCAAGAACGACCGCGCCGCGACCGAGGCCGCCGCCCAGATGCGCTCCGAATCGCAGGTCAGCACCCGCGCCGCCGAATCGCTGCGCGCGGCGCAGGAGCGGGGCCGCGCCGAGGCCGACGCCACGCTCGCCCGCTTCGACAACGAAGCCGCCGGCGCGAACCGCTCCGCGCCCGCCGGCGGTCAATAGCCGCCCGCTTACCCGGACCCTCGCGATCGTCCCCGCGATCGGCGGCTCAGCGCGGCTGCCGCGTGCGCCGCAAATAGTGGAGGATGGTGACGCGGGCGTCCTCGCTGACCGAGGTCATGAACGGCTCGACCGCGTCGGCGCCGATATGCTGCGCGACCGCCGCGCGAAGCGCCGTCGCTTGCGCCGCGCAGCCGGCAAAGGCGTCCGCGGCGAGCTCGGCGTCGGTCCGCGTCGATCCGATGCCCCCGTCGACCACGCGCCTGGTGCACTGCGCCCAGGCCTGGCCGGCGGCATTCACCGCGGGATGGACCTCCGGCGCGGGCGTCACGGCCGGCGCGGGCGCGGCGGGCGCGGCCTGCAGGGCGAGGGCGATGGCGGCGAGGATCATCATGTCGCGTGGCTCCAGTCGCGGATGCAGCGAAGGCCCCGCCGGAAAGTTCCCGGCTCATCGATCGTCTCCTTCCGGCGGCGGCAGCGCCCCGGTCGGCACGCAGGCCCATCCCGGCGGGATCAGCGACCCGTCCGGGCCTTCGCTATAGCCCTTGGCGAGCTGGCGCCGGCTCAACACGTCGAGTTTCTCCAGCAGCGCCGCGGTCAGCTCCTTCTCGCTCGACCGCAGCTTCCTGCGCACCTCGGCCTCGGCCTCCTTTCTCAGTTTCTTCATCACCGCCGCCCTCGGCATCTGCCCGATGCGGCCGTATTTCTTCGGGTTAGCGCCCTGCATCAGCAGCCGCAGCATCGCGTCGGAAGGCTTGAGGCGGGTCATGACCAGCTTGCCGTCGCGCCAGACTCTTTCCTCCGCGCCGACGGTGGCGCGCTGCCAGGCGATCATGTCGAGTTCGACCGAGGCGATCGCCAGCGCGCTTTCGACCTTGTCGTCGAACGCGGGCCATTTGCCGCGATGGCGCCGCACCGTGTTGCGCGAGATGCCGGCGGCCCGGCAGGCGTCGGCGATGCACCCCGTTTTCTTCAGCGCCTTGAAGAATTTCTTCTGCTTCCTGGGCGTGAACCCGTCATGGCGCGCGCGCAGCGGCTTCACCCCGCCATCCCCTCTCCCATTTGGGGAGAGGGTTAGGGTGAGGGGTTCGCGCGCTGGGGTGATATTGCTACGCTGCCCGCCCGCTCGACCGCCGCCCCCTTCGTCATCCTGCGCCATAGGTCACACGCTCCAATGGAGATGCGCCGGCCAGCGGTCCTCCTCGGTCACGGCGTCGACCTCCTCGAAGATCGCGTCGAGCGCCGCCTGCTCGGGCGGCGGATCGAGCTCGGGCAATTCCTCGTCCTCGTCGAGGTCGTCAAAGGGCGCGACCAGCGCCATCCACGCCGCGTCGGCCGCCTTTTGCGCGCGCTTCAGATCGTCGATCCGCTTCATCGCCCAGGCCATCCGCGCCAGCCGCCGCTCGCGCGCCCGCGCATCCTCCGCCTCGCTCTCGGCCGGCCTCGCCGCCCCGGCCATCAGCCGCGCGACCACCCCCCGCCGCCACGCCCTTCCGCCGCTCATATTCGCCTCCGGGTTCTCCGCTCCGCAGGCGGACCCATCTGGCAGATCATTTCCTACGATTGTCCAACAAAATGCGCGGGATCGGAGGAGCCTGATCCCCGTTTGTTCCATTCCGGACCTAATTGCCGCGGTCGCAAGCGCGGCGGCTTATTCTGCCCGACCCGCAGACTCAACGCCAGAGCTTCAGGCGTCTCTCAGTAGAATTCCGGACTGTGAGCTTACCAGATCTCCACATGGGGCTTGAGGCGGAAGATTCCGATGTGGGAGCGCAAGTTCGACCCGTGCGGGATCAGGTCTCCTCGCTCGTCGCAAACTAGGCTCAACCCCGGCAGCCGCAATGCTAGGATGTTGGCGTCGCCGGAAGATTCCGCTACCTTGTCGACCGAGACGATGACCTCCCCTAGCTTCGAATGGTTCCCGGTGAACAGGGGCGGAAGACTGAACTCCACCATCCAGAACCGGTCGAGCAACGCGTCAAGCAAGGAGATCTCTGCCGGATCCATCCGGGTCCCGTCATGGCCGCAGGCCGCCTCAAGATGCTCCAGATATGTCCGCTTTTCCATGAGGATGGTTCTGAGCATGAACTTTCGCTGCTTGGCCGTCAAATAGTCGAACCACCGACCCGAGGCCTGCGGTGCCAGCGTTGGCAGCAGGTTGGCGAGCTGCGAGGCGGCATTGGCCTCGGCGAACTGGCTCGCCGTCCCAATTCGGATGTCCCGGATGGCGATGATTTGGTGGGCGGTGACTTCCTTCTTGAATTCCAGGGCGCTGCTGCTGAGCGTGTAATAGGGCCCGAAATTGTCGTCATGGATCAGGAAATGGTCGATCCAGCTGCTCGCCGGATAATAAGGCGCATCGGCGGGCCCGGCATATGCTGCGATCGCCTGCGGATGCCATTCATCGGAATGGCGGGTGTGCCCGTAGACGAAGACGACATGATCGGGGCCCGCGCTCGCGCCGGCGCCGTTGTCATCCTCGGCAGTGGAGAAGATGAGCAACGCCTTGTCGCCCGATTCCACGATCGAGGCGAGCACCGAGATATAGGTTTCCCGGGCGAGTACCTCGACATAATCCTTACCTTCCAGTTTCTGGCATGTGACCACCTGGGCATACTTCCCCTGGTCCTCGATGACCTGGACTAGTTGGCCTAGCCCGAGACCCTCACAGGGCGGTGCGACGCCCAACAGAATGTTGACATAGGCCGGCGTGACCTTGGCATTCTGCTCCGAGGTCAGCGCCATGCGGAGGGAGGCATGGGCGCAGACGTGGGTACGACCGTTCTGCTGGCAATAATAGAGTCCCGTCACGTCGAAGCGCCGGCCCCGCACCTCGCAGACGAACTCCTCATCGGTATAGATGAAATTGTTGAGCAGCTTGTGGGGAAAGCCTTCTTCGTCCCGCCGGCATGGCGGGGGAAAGATCGCTTCGAAAATGTAGGATAGCGCGAAATCGGTTTCATCTGGACGGCGATAGTTGATGATCACCGCCTGGCCGAGAAAGTGCTTAGGGTCGACCGAGGCGATGTCCAGGCCGGCAATGTCCCTTTCCGCGACGTCGGACGGCCAGTCTGGGCTCGAGAAGAAGGAGAAGGAGATGGCCTCGGCGGCGCCGCCGCCGCCGAGTGCCACGTCAAGCGAGTCGAGCTCGGCGCGGACCAACGCGCGCTGAGTGGCGTCCTCCATCACGAAGAAGGTCGCATTTTGCTTTCGGGCCAAGGTGCAAATTCGGTGAATCGGAATCCTATTGAATTCCGACTTCCAATAACGCCCCACGAAGTCGAAATAGAATGAGAAAGGCGGACGGCAGCCCACCGCAGCCTCTATAGTGGGGAGCGCCGTCCACATGGTTCGGGAAGCGGTATTAAGCTAGTACTGACGACCCGCCAAGCTCAAGTTAGGACCCCCGACTTTGATGTCTGGATCAAACTTTCCGGAAGATTCCAGCATGCGATCCAAGTACTCGCGCTGGTCCTGCGTCAATGGGGGAAGTTCGACCGGCGCCCTGGCGCCCACCAGCACGTCCTTTTGCTTGCGCATTTTCCGCCCCCGCCGCGTCGTCTGCTCAACCTGCATCGCGCCCAAACCCCGATTTCAGATCAGAGTTTCATGATTGGGTTAATTTTTCGTTGGACTGATGGCTACACCCCGCCGAATCGCGGTGTCAAGCCGCGACGTGAGGCCTGCGTAACAATATTCGGTCAAATTGGTAGAAAGGCCGCTGTCGGGCGATTGAGCTGCCTTCCCCCCAAACCCCCACCTTGCTAGAGCGCGGCTGACTCACGCACAGGGGTGCTGCCATGACATCCACCGGCCACGACACGTTGGGGACGAGGAGCAGCTTCGAGGTCGGCGGCAAGTCCTACACCTATTTCTCGCTAGCCAAGGCCGCCGCCAAGCTCGGCAATGTCGACCGGCTGCCGTTCTCAATGAAGGTCCTCCTCGAAAATCTCCTGCGCTTCGAGGACGGCGAGACGGTCACCGTCGCGGACATCCAGGCGCTGGTCGACTGGCAGGAGACGCGCGCCTCGACCCGCGAAATTCAATATCGCCCCGCCCGCGTCCTCATGCAGGATTTCACCGGCGTTCCCGCGGTGGTGGATCTCGCCGCGATGCGCGATGCGATGGCGGCGCTGGGGGGCGACCCCGAGAAGATCAACCCGCTCGTGCCCGTCCACCTCGTCATCGATCACAGCGTGATGGTCGACGAGTTCGGCACGCCCAAGGCGTTCGAGGCCAATGTCGCGCTCGAATATCAGCGCAACATCGAGCGCTACGAATTCCTCAAATGGGGCGCGGCCGCGTTCGACAATTTCCAGGTCGTGCCGCCCGGCACCGGCATCTGCCACCAGGTCAATCTCGAGTATATCGCGCGCTGCGTCTGGAGCTCGCTTGAGGTCGGCGGCGGCGGCGACCGCCGCTCCGAGGCCGACCGGCGCGCCGACGAGGATCGCCGCGAGCAGGCGAGGGAGGGCTCGCCCGACCGCCGCGAGGCCGAACGCCGCGAGACCACCGACCGCCGAGCCGCCGCGCGCGCCGACGAGATCGCCTATCCCGACACGCTCGTCGGCACCGACAGCCACACCACCATGGTCAACGGCCTCGGCGTCCTGGGCTGGGGCGTCGGCGGGATCGAGGCCGAGGCCGCGATGCTCGGCCAGCCCGTCAGCATGATCATCCCCGAAGTGGTCGGATTCCATCTGACCGGCGCATTGAAGGAAGGGATCACCGCGACCGACCTCGTCCTCACCGTCACCCAGGCATTGCGCGCCAAGGGCGTGGTCGGGCGCTTCGTCGAGTTTTTCGGGCCCGGCGTCTCGGCGCTCTCGGTCGCCGACCGCGCCACCATCGCCAACATGGCGCCCGAATATGGCGCGACCTGCGGCTTCTTCCCGATCGATTCAAAGACGCTCGAATATATGCGGCTCACCGGCCGCCCCGACCAGGACATCGCGCTCACCGAAGCCTATGCCAAAGCGCAGGGCATGTGGTTCGAGGCGGGCGACGCCGACCCGGTGTTCACCGAGACGCTCAGGCTCGACATGGCGAGCGTCGAGCCCAGCCTCGCCGGCCCCAAGCGCCCGCAGGACAAGGTGCTGCTCAGCCAGGTCGACGAGGAGTTCCGGGTCAATTTCACCAAGGAATACGGCCATCCCGAGGCCGAGCTGCCCGACCGCTTCTGCGTCGACGCGCCCAATGCCGACGGGACCACGCACGATCTCGGCCATGGCGACGTCGTCATCGCCGCGATCACCAGCTGCACCAACACCTCGAACCCCTCGGTGCTCGTCGCCGCCGGCCTCGTCGCCCGCAAGGCGCGCGCGCTCGGGCTCGATAGCAAGCCCTGGGTGAAGACGTCGCTGGCGCCCGGCTCCAAGGTCGTCACCGACTATCTCGACCGCGCGGGGCTCTCCGAAGACTTGAACGCGATCGGCTTCGATCTGGTCGGCTATGGCTGCACCACCTGCATCGGCAATTCGGGGCCGCTGCCCGAGGCGATCAGCGCCGCGATCCACAAGAACGACCTCGTCGCCGCCTCCGTTTTGTCCGGCAACCGCAATTTCGAGGGCCGCGTCTCGCCCGACGTCCGCGCCAATTATCTCGCCTCGCCGCCGCTCGTCGTCGCTTATGCGCTGAAGGGCACGGTGATCGAGGACATGGTCGAAACGCCGATCGGCCAGGACCGCGACGGCGCCGACGTCTACCTCCGCGACATCTGGCCTTCGAACGACGAGATCCGCGGCCTGATCGACCGGTTCGTCAACGGCGACATGTTCCGCGCCCGCTACGGCGACGTCTACAAGGGCGACATTCGCTGGCAGAAGATCCCGGTCGCCGGCGGCAAGACCTACGCCTGGCCGCCCGCCTCGACCTACATCGCCAATCCGCCTTATTTCGAGGGCATGTCGATGACGCCGGTGCCGCCGTCCGACATTGTCGGCGCCCGCCCGCTCGCCATATTGGGCGACTCGATCACCACCGACCACATCAGCCCCGCCGGCGCGATCAAATTGGACTCGCCGGCAGGAAAATACCTTGTGGATCAAGGAATTAGCCGCGCCGACTTCAACAGCTACGGCGCCCGCCGCGGCAATCATCAAGTCATGATGCGCGGCACCTTCGCCAACATCCGGATCAAGAACAGGATGGTCCCCGGCATCGAGGGCGGCATCACCAAGCACCTCCCCACCGGCGAAGTCATGCCGATCTACGACGCCGCCATGCGCTACAAGCAGGAGGGCGTTCCGCTCGTCATCCTGGCCGGCAAGGAATATGGCACCGGCTCCTCGCGCGACTGGGCCGCCAAGGGCACCAACCTCCTGGGCGTCCGCGCCGTCATCGCCGAGACCTACGAGCGCATCCATCGCTCGAACCTGGTCGGCATGGGCGTGGTCCCGCTCCAGTTCGTCGACGAGGTCCCCGAGTTCGACGGCACCGAAACCTTCGGCATCAGCGGCATCGCCGATTTGACTCCACGCAAGGAGGTCGCGGTCCAGGTCACCCGCGCCGACGGCGCGACCTCGAGCTTCCCCGCCCGGGTCCGCATCGACACCGCGGGCGAGCTCGAATATTTCAAGAGCGGCGGCATCCTCCAATATGTGCTGCGGCACCTGGCGCGGGGAGCGGCGGCCTGAGCGCGACGGATCTAGCGGTCGAGGTCGTCGGCTGGACCGGCGCGTCGCTGATTCTGCTCGCTTACGTGCTGGTGACGCTCGGCCGCCTGACCGGGCAGTCGCCGGTGTTTCAGTGGATGAACCTGGTCGGCGCGGCCGGCTTCGTCGTCAACGGCTGGTGGCACGGCGCCCTTCCGTCGGCGACGCTCAACGTGGTTTGGGCACTGTTCGCCGCGGCGACATTGTGGATCCTATGGAAGAAAAAAAGCTCGTCGACCTCAGCCACCTGATCGAGCACGGCATGACCACCTATCAGGGGCTGCCGGGGCCGCGCATTTGCGACTTCTGGGAACGCGAGGCGTCGGCGGCCAATTATGACGACGGCTCGAGCTTCCAGATCGGCCGGATCGACATGGTCGCCAATACCGGCACCTATCTCGACGCGCCCTTCCACCGCTACGCCGACGGCGCCGATGTCGCCGGCCTCGCGCTCGAGCAGCTCGCGTCGCTGCCCGGCCAGCTCGTCCGCGCGCAAGAACAGGCGGTCGACGCGGGCGCGTTC
>DASQFO010000044.1:0-2449 GCA_035633095.1 Allosphingosinicella sp.
ATCCCGTCGTGGAAGCAGGGGCAGCAGGACGTGTTCGACGCGTTCACCGCCGCTCTCCTCCGCGCGACGCCCGAATTTCAGACCGACAAGGGCTATGAGGTTCCGCCCCCCGGCAAGGCCAACCTCTCCATGTCGACGGCCCAGCTCGCCGAGCGCTACGGCGCCGTCTCGATGACGCTGGAAATGCCGTTCAAGGACAATGCGAACCTGCCCGATCCGATCTATGGCTGGTCGCCCGAGCGCTGCCGCCTGCTCGCCCGCGCCTGCCTCGACGCCCTCCACGCAGTGATCGACCGGGTCGCCGAGTATCGCGGCTGATGCCCGCTTTGGTTCTGATCCGACACGGCCAATCGGCCTGGAACCTCGAAAACCGCTTCACCGGCTGGTGGGATGTCGGCCTGACGCCTGAGGGCGAGGAGGAGGCCCGCCAGGCCGGCGAATTGCTCGCCGCCAAGGGTTTCGACTTCGATATCTGCTTCACCTCGATGCAGACCCGCGCCATCAAGACCTTGCACATCGCGCTCGAGGCGATGGGACGGCTGTGGCTGCCGGTCGAGAAGCACTGGCGCTTGAACGAGCGTCATTATGGCGGCCTCACCGGGCTCAACAAGGCCGAGATGATCGCCAAGTCGGGCGAGGAGCAGGTCAGGATCTGGCGCCGCTCGTTCGATATCCCGCCGCCCGCGATGGAGCCCGGCGGCCCGTTCGACCTCGCCAACGACCGGCGTTACGCGGGCGTCGCCATCCCCACCCATGAGAGCCTCCAGGATACGATCGCCCGCGTCCTGCCTTATTGGCAGGAGCGGATCGCGCCGGCGCTGAGCGAGGGCCGGCGCGTGCTCATCTCCGCGCACGGCAATTCGCTGCGCGCGTTGGTCAAGCACCTTTCGAATATCGGGGATGATGAAATCGTGGCTCTGGAGATTCCGACCGGCCAGCCGATCGTCTATGAGCTGGACCAGGATCTGAAGGCGGTAGAGCGCTTCTATCTTCGAGACCGCGAAGGGGCCTAGAACTCCTTGACGCGCTCGCGGTTGCGGGCGGCGCGGCGCAGGACTTCCTCGACGGTGTCGCCGGGCATGATGGTGGCGGCGCTGACGATCGCCTCGAGCTTGACCATCGCATGGCCGATGTCGAGCGGATGGGCGGCGATGCAGCGGGCGATCCGCTCGGCGGTGTCGAGCGCCGAATCGGCATCGAGATGGTCGAGCAGCAGCGAAAAGGCGCCGCCGCCGTTGCGCGCCGCGACGTCGCTGGCGCGGATCAGGCTCTTCAAGAGCCGCGCGACGTGGCGCAGCGCGGCGTCGCCGGCGATGCGGCCGTGGCCGTCGTTGATCGATTTGAGGTCGTTGAGCTCGACCGACAGCAACGCCGCGGGCGTGCCGTGGCGCGCGGCCTGGCTCAGCACCCGCTCGAGCTCGGCGCGGAACTGGCGCGGATCGAGCAAGGCGGTGAGCGGGTCGCGGCCGGCATTCTCCTCGGCCTCGCCGAGCTGGGCGCGCGCCTCGGCCAAAGCGGCGCGGAGCAGCGCATTCTCGTCGGTGAGCCGCGACAGCGCCTCGCGCGCCTCGCGCGCGGGAGCCAGTTCGGTCTCCGATTGGGTCTTTCGGCGTGCCATGGCGCTCAGTCTATCGCGCGAAGGTTAATGCAAAGCTTAGAGTGCGCGCGATTGCCCGCGCCCCACGGGCGGGCTAGGAAATGGCGCTTCATGGCAGACGAAGCGCCTCTTGTCGGTATCATCATGGGCAGCCGCTCCGACTGGGAGACGATGCGCCATGCCGCCGAGACGCTCGACGCCTTGGGCATCGCCTACGAGACCAAGGTGGTCTCCGCGCACCGCACCCCCGAGCGGCTCTACGCCTACGCGAAAGCCGCCGCCGGGCGCGGCCTCAAGGTGATCGTCGCGGGCGCCGGCGGCGCCGCGCATTTGCCCGGCATGGCGGCATCGATGACGCAGCTTCCGGTGCTCGGCGTGCCGGTCGAAACCAAGGCGCTCGCCGGCCTCGACAGCCTGCTCTCGATCGTCCAGATGCCGGCCGGCGTGCCGGTGGGCACGCTGGCGATCGGCAAGGCCGGCGCGTCCAACGCCGGCCTGCTCGCCGCCTCGATCCTCGCCACCTGCGATCCGGACCTTGCCGCAAGGCTCGCGGCGTGGCGGCAGGACCAGACCGACGGCGTTTCAGAACAGCCGGAATGATCATCCCGCCCGGCTCCACGATCGGCATCATCGGCGGCGGCCAATTGGGGCGGATGCTGGCGCTGGCGGCCGCGCAACTGGGCTATCGCTGCCACGTCTACGCGCCCGACCGCGATGCGCCCGCCGCCGAGGTCGCCGCGCGCTTCACCCAAGGCGCGTTCGACGACGAGAGCGCGCTGGATCGCTTTGCCGCCGACGTCGACGTCGTCACCTATGAGTTCGAAAACATCCCGATCGCGCCTTTGAGCGCGA
>DASQFO010000045.1:0-3312 GCA_035633095.1 Allosphingosinicella sp.
AGAGCACAACCTTGCCAAGGTTGGGGTCGAGGGTTCGAATCCCTTCGCCCGCTCCATTTCCCACCGTCGGACATTCGAACCCTCGAGCCCTTGCATCGGCTTGGCCCGGCCCCGCCTTATCTATAGCATTCGGCTCCTGCACTGGCGGGAGGCCTGTATCACCGGCATTCGATCCTCTGTTCGCCTCTATGAGGCCTGGCTGCGGGAGCAGCTGGGCGACGCGTTCGTCCGCGCCGATCTCAAGTTGAAGCACGAGAAGATGGAGGAGGAGCCGTTCCTCTTCCTCAGGGCGACCTGCTGGCGCTGGGCGGAGACCGCGCATGAAATCTGCCCCGAGCTCATCGGCGCGCCCGCGGTGGCGTCGATCGGCGACGCCCATGCCGGCAATTTCGGCCTCTGGCGGGACGCGGAAGGCCGGCTGGTCTGGGGCGTCAACGATTTCGACGAGGCCGCGGTGACGCCCTGGCCCCTCGACCTCGTCCGGCTCGCCGCGAGCGCGCTCCTCGTCGACAAGGCCGCCCGCCGCACGGCGCGCGAGACGGCGGCGGCGATCCTCGAGGGCTATGACGACGGCCTGCGCCATCCGGCGCCCTTCGTCCTCGAGCGCAACCGGTTGTGGCTGCGCAACCTGTTCGCCACCGCCGACAAGGACCGGTCCGAATTCTGGAAGGAGCTGCAATCCGCCAGGCGCGCGAAGAAGCGCCCGCCGGGCGATTTCCTCGAAGCGCTCGCCGCCGCGCTTCCCGAGCCGGGGCTCGAACCCAGCATTGCCCCGCGCGTGGCCGGCGCGGGCAGCCTCGGCCGGCTGCGGCTGGTCGCCAGCCTCGAAGATTATCGCGGCGGCCCGCTGGCGCGCGAAGCCAAGGCGTTGGTCCCCTCGTGCTGGGATCGGCAGGCAGCGCCGGGCGCTTTGTGCGGGCTCGCTTCGGGCGCCTATCGCTCACCCGATCCCTGGCTGAGGCTCGACGGACGGGTGGTCGTCCGACGGCTCGCGCCGAATAGCCGCAAGCTCGATCTCGGCAAGCAGCCGGGGCGCGTCCGACTGCGCCTGCTCAAGGCGATGGCGGCCGACATCGCCGGCGTCCATGCCGCCGATCGGGAGCGCCTCCCCGCCGTCCGCGAGGATTTCGGCCGGCGCAAGGCCGGCTGGCTGCGCGCCGCCGCGCGCGCGGTCGCCGAGGCGACCGAGCGCGACTGGAAGGCCTATCGGTCGCGGTGAACATGCTCGTCCTTGCCCTTCTTGTGGCTCAAGCGGTCGCGCCCGGCGCCGTCGTTCCGCCCACGCCGGCCGGCCAGGCGGCAATCGTCACCACCGCCTCGGGCTTGCGCTTCCAGGTGATCGAGGCCGGATCCGGCCGCCGGCCGGTGCCCGGCGACGCCGTCCTCGTCACTTATGAGGGCCGCCTCGCGGACGGCATTGTGTTCGATGCGGCCGCGCAGCCGGTCGGGCTCCTCGTGTCGCGGACCATCCCCGGCTTCACCGAGGCGCTGCTGATGATGAACCAGGGCGGCCGCTATCGCTTCTGGGTCCCGCCGAGCCTTGGCTACGGCGCGCAAGGCTCGCGCGGCGTCGTTCCGCCCGAAGCGACGCTCGACTTCACGCTTACCTTGATCCGGGTCGGGCGGCCCGCGCAGCGCTAGCGGGGCGGCGCGGGCCCGTTGCCCCGGCCGCCGGTTGCGGCGCCGCGCGGGGCTCGAGCAAAGCGGCGGTCTCGATCGCGTCGAGCGCCTGGCGCGCGATCACGTAGCGGCGCGCACGCATCACCCAGTCGGCGGCGTGTTCGCGGCCGGGCATGCGAAGCACCTCGGCCAGCGCCGGCGCGACCTCGCCCGCTTCGAGCCAGCGCTTCGCCCGCGCGAGCCGCTCGGCGGGAATCGGCGACGGCGTTCCCTCGCGGCGCACGGTGATCAGGCTGCCGAGCTCGCCCCTGAAAGCGCCCCACCAGCTCTGCTCGGGCCCGGCACCGATCAGCTGCGGGCCGATCTGCTGGAGCCCGCCCTGCAGCTCCTGCAGCGTCACCGGATCGCGCGCCGCGGTGATGATCATGCCGACCGCCTGCGGTTGGGATTCGCCGAAGCGCTGGCGCAGCAGGGCTTCGAGGAAGCCCAAAGCGACGCCGCGGTCGAGCGCGCGCCGCGCGGCGAAGGCGACCAGCAGCCCCTCGGCTCGGTCGGCGTTGCCGACGGCGGCGCGCGACTGGGTGTCGACCTGGCCGATCCGCTGCTCGAGCGCGGCGACGCGGCGGGCAAGAGCGGGGTCGATCAGGATCTGCTCGGGCTCGTCGCCTGCGGCCGCCGCGCCGGGCTGCGAGGCCGGCCGCGGCGCGGCCGCCGGCGGGGTGAGCGAGACCGGGCGCGGCGGCGGCGCGGGGGCGACGCCGATCACCCGCGCGGCCGCGTTCCAGTGCGACAGCAGATAGCCCATCGCGCCGAGGCCGAGCAGGAACGCGATGGCGGGGACGATCAGCCAGCGCAGCACCGATCGCCGAGGCGGCGCCGTTCCGGCATCATAGGGGTCGTATTCGCCGTTCATGCTGAGGAAGCCTTACTCCGATCCGCCAGTCTGGCACAGCCCGGCGGCAAGCTCCAGCAAGGCTTGGTCGCGAGGCTGGGGCGCGACCGACACGGATTTCCAGCCATCGCCCGCCGCGCGCGCCGTCGGCGCGCTGATCGCCGCGATCGATATCCGATCGCGGTCCCGGGCCAGACCGGCGAGCAACGCGGCGGCGCGGGCCGAGTGGAGCAGGGCGATGGCGCCATCCTCCAACGCCGCTTGCGCCTCCGGCGGCAGGCTTTCGCAAGCCTCGGCGGCGTAGACCGGGACGCGCCGGATCGCGATCGCCGGGTGGTCGAGCGCGAGATGGTCCTCGCCGCAGGGGTGGAAGGCGCTGTCGACGCCGTCCTCGGCCATCATCAGCAGCAATGCGGCGCCGCCCTCCGGGCCGACGCGGATGTCGGTGAAGCCGGCCTCGGCGGCGGCGGCGGCGGTAGCCTCGCCGACGGCATAGCAGGGCAAAGCCGCGAACGCGGCGAGGCTGCTCTGCGCCTGGCGCGCGGCGCTGGCGCTGGTCAGCATCACCGCGTCGAATCCGGCCGGGTCGGGCGGCTCCCAAGGCAGCCGCCGCACCGCAAAGAGCGGCGCGACCACGGGAGTGAGCCCGAGCGCCCGCGCGCGCGCCGCCGTCTCGCCGGCGCCGGGCTGGGGGCGGAGGATCAGGACCTTCATCGGCCGAACGTAGCGCGGAGCGCCGGGCTCGCCTGTTCGAGCAGGCGGCGCGCCAGCTCTTCGGGGTTGCCTTCGCCGGACCGGAC
>DASQFO010000046.1:0-2654 GCA_035633095.1 Allosphingosinicella sp.
GGCCAGCTCGACGATCATTCGCCCGGCGGTCTGCGCATTGTCCTTGAGCCGCGCCAGCACCGCCGCGACCTCGACCGCCGCCTCGCCCTCGCGCCAGCAGTCGTAATCGGTGACCATCGTCATCAGCGCGTAGGGCAGCTCCGCTTCGCGCGCGAGGCGCGCCTCGGGCATCGCGGTCATGCCGATCACGTCGCAGCCCCATATCCGGTAGAGCGCGCTCTCGGCGCGGGTCGAGAATTGCGGGCCTTCGATCGCGACATAGGTGCCGGCGCGCGTCACCTGCGCCCCCGCCGCCTCGACCGCGTCCGCGGTCAGGCCGGAGAGGCGCGGGCAGGTGGGATCGGCCATCGAGACATGGGCGACGAGGCCGGGGCCGAAAAAGCTCGATTCGCGTGCGACGGTGCGGTCGATGAACTGGTCGACGACGACGAACCGGCCCGGCGCCAGCTCCTCGCTGAGCGATCCGATGGCGGAGATGGCGACGAGGTCGGTGCAGCCGGCCCGCTTCAGCGCGTCCACATTGGCGCGGTAGTTGAGATGGCTCGGGCCGATCGAATGGCCGCGGCCGTGGCGGGGGAGGAAGACGAATTTGACGCCCTCGATCCGGCCGGTCAGCAGTGCGTCGGATGGCGGCCCCCACGGCGTCTCGACCGCGATCCACTGCGCGTCCTCGAGCGCGTCGATCTCGTAGAGGCCCGAGCCGCCGATGATGCCGATCGTCCATTCGCTCATGGAGCGGCCTTAGGGGGCGACGAGGATGATCCGCAAGTCGTTGACGTTGGTCCCGGTCGGCCCGGTGACGAAAAGGTCGGCTGAGGCCGCGCTGTCATGGGCCGCGAGCGCCGCCGCCGCTCCGGCGACAGGAGCGCCGCCGAAGAAGGCACCCGCGGCGCCGCTGGTGCCGTCGAGACCGTCGGTGTCGGCGGCAAGGCCGAGTATGTCCTCGCGCCCCGCCAGCGCCATGCCGGCCGCCAGCGCATATTCGAGATTGGGACCGCCGCGCCCGTCGCCGGTCACCGTGACCGTCAGTTCGCCGCCGGAGATCAGCGCGCTGCCCGGCGCCAGTCCGAGCGCGATTTGAGCATGCCCGCGGCCGATCTCGCGCGCTTCGCCGCCGACCTCGCCGAGCAGAACCGGCTTGTAGCCGAGCTTCATCGCCTCCCCGGCGGCCGCGGCCAGCGCGTCGGCCGGGCCGGCGACGATCCTGAATCCGCCGGAGGCGATTTTTCGAGTCTCGGACCAGCCCGCTGCCGGGGACGGCAGGCGATGACGATCGAGGATCGCCCTGGCGTCGGCGATGGTGGTCGGATCGGCGACGCTGGGGCCGGAGCCGATATCTTCGGCCGCGCCGCCGGTCACATCGGAAATGGCCAGCGTCAGCTGGGCATTGAGACGGCCGCCCTTGATCCGCGACAGATGCCGGCGGACGCAATTCACTTCGCCGACCGCCGCGCCCGAGCGAAGCAGCCCTTGGGTGAGCGCCCGCTTCTCCGCGAGGCTGAGGCCCTCGCCGGGCAGGCAGGCCAGCGATGAAGCGCCGCCGCTCAGCAGGACGAGGACGAAATCGCCCGGGCCGGCCTCGGCGGCGAGCGCGAGCAACCGCTCGGCGGCGGCGACGCTCGCTTCGTCGGGGATCGGGTGGCCGGCGTGGAGGAGCTCGATCCGCTCCAGATCGCCGGTTACGCCGTGCGGGACGACCGCCGCCCCCTTCAGCGCGTATCCGTAATGCGCCTCCGCGACCTTCGCCATCGCGGCCGCCGCCTTGCCGAGCGCGAGCACGATGAGCCGGCCTTTCGGAAGCGGAGGCAAATGGCCCGGCAGGACGCGCTTTGGCAGGCAGGCGTCGATCCCGGCTTGGAACATCCCTGTCAGATGATCGCGCATCCCGCTCTGGCTGTGGGCGCCGGCGCGCGCTAGCACAAGGCCGTGGCGCGACAGGGCTCATGGCGGAGGCGGGCGGCTCTGTGGCTGCTCAGGATCGTGGCGGGGCTCGTCGCGGTCCCGCTCCTCTATTTCCTCGCCGCCGTGATTTTCGGAATCATTCCGGCCAACGTCGGTTTTCACCAGCCGGCTCGGGGGATCACGATCTTCGTCCGCTCGAACGGCGTCCACACCTGGATCGTCATGCCCAAGACCAGCGCCGAGATGGACTGGCGGCCTTATGCCCCGCCCGGCCACCTGCGCGATCCACGCTGGGGCAATGCCGACCATGTCGCGGTCGGCTACGGCAATCGCGAATTCTACCTCAACACGCCGACCTGGGGCGATCTTTCGCCCCGCACCGCCGCTTTGGCCTTGTTCGGCAGCGGCCCGACCCTGCTCCACGTCGAGCATGTCGACAGGCCCCGCGCCGACGAATGGCAGCGGCCGATCCGGATCACCCGCGATCAGTATCGCCGCCTCGCCGGCTTCATCCAGGCGCGCTTCCGGCTCGATGCGGTCGGGCGGCCGATCCCGGTGCTCGGCCGCGGCTACGGCCCCCACGACATGTTCTACGAAGCCAATGGCGGCTACAGCTTCGTCATGACCTGCAACGAATGGACCGGGAGAGCGCTGAGGGCCGCCGGCGTGCGCACCGGCCTGTGGACGCCGTTCGAGCAAAGCATCATGTGGCGTCTCGATTGAGCGCTTCCATTGGGCTAGAGAAGCCGAAC
>DASQFO010000047.1:0-5549 GCA_035633095.1 Allosphingosinicella sp.
GGTATCGATCAGGCCATATTTGGCGCGGCGGCCGAGGCCGGTGACGCGTGCGCCCGTCATCATTTGCCTCAGGTTCGCGGGGAAGGGCCAGCGCAGGTCCGCTCGGCGCAGGTCGAAGGCGAGGATCCGCCTGCCCTCCAGCACGGGACGCAGCCCGCGCACCGTCGTCTCGACCTCGGGCAGCTCAGGCATTTAGGGCTCTGCACATCACCGCTCTCCCCTGCTAGAGCCCGGCGCGATGGACAAGGTCTCTTTCGGCCATGAGCATGTCAGCCCCGCCGAAAAGACGCGGCGGGTGCGCGGCGTCTTTTCTTCGGTCGCCTCGCGCTACGACCTGATGAACGACCTGATGTCGGGCGGGCAGCACCGATTGTGGAAACATGCGTTCGTCCGCCGCGTGCGTCCGCGCCAAGGCGAGGCGATCCTCGACATGGCCGGCGGCACCGGCGACATCGCCTTCCGCCTCGCCCGCGCCGGCGCCTGCGTCACGGTCGCGGACATCAACCCCGAAATGCTCGCGGTCGGCGTCGAGCGGGCCAAGGCGCTTGGGCTCGCCGGCCTCGCCTGGGCCGAGGAAAATGCGGAAGAGCTGAGCTTCGCCGACAAGGCGTTCGACGCCTACACGATCGCGTTCGGCATAAGGAACGTCACCGACATTCCCGCCGCGCTCGCCGAAGCGCACCGCGTGCTGAAGCTCGGCGGGCGCTTCTTCTGCCTCGAATTCTCCCGGACGCGCTGGCCCGGCTTCGCCACCCTCTACGAATCCTATGCGCGCCACATCGTCCCGCGGATCGGCAAGGCGGTCGCGAAGGACGAGGACAGCTACCGCTACCTCGTCGAGTCGATCGAGCGTTTCCCGGACATGGTCGCGTTCGCGAAGCTGATCGAACAAGCCGGCTTCCGAAACGTGAAAGCCGATCCGATCCTTGGCGGCCTGGTCGCGATCCATAGCGGCTGGAAGATTTGACCCACCCGGCGGTCCATATCTGGCGGCTTCTCAAATGGGGCCGGGTGTTGGCGCGGCACGGCGCGTTGCGCGGCATCGAGCGCGACCCGATGACGCCGCCCCCGGTGCGCCGGCTCGCCAAGATCGCCCGCTTCGGCGCGCGCGTGCCGGACGTTCCGACCTATGCCGAGGCCTTCCAGGAGATCGGGCCGGCCGCGATCAAGCTCGGCCAGGCGCTGGCGACGCGGCCCGATCTGGTCGGCGAGGAGGCCGCGCGCGACCTCGCTTTGCTGCAGGACAGCCTGCCACCCGCGCCGTTCGAGGCGATCAAGGCCGCGATCGAGCAGGGGCTCGGCAAGCCGCTCGGCGAAATCTTCTCCGAGGTCGACCCCGAGCCGGTCGGCGCCGCCTCGATCGCGCAGGTTCACCGCGCCGTCACGATCGAAGGCGCGCACGTCGCGGTCAAGGTGCTGAGGCCGCGGATCGAGGAGGATTTCGCAGCCGCGATCGATACCTACGAATGGGCCGCGGCCCAGGTCGAATCGATGGGTGGAGAAGCGGCGCGCCTGAGGCCCCGGCTGGTGGTCGCCACCTTCCGGCAGTGGACCAACCGCGAACTGGATCTCCGCCAGGAGGCCGCCTCCGCCTCGGAGCTGCGCGAGAATCTCGTCGCCGAGAGCGGCTTTTTCGTTCCCGAGATCGACTGGACGCGTACCGCCCGGCGGGTGCTGACGCTCGAATGGATCGACGGCATCAAGCTGACCGACCGCCCCGCTTTGATCGAAGCAGGCCACGATCTGAAGGCGCTCGCCGCGATCCTGGTCCGCGCCTTCCTGCGCCAGGCCGTGGTCGACGGCTTCTTTCACGCCGACCTCCACCAGGGCAATCTGTTCGCTTTGCCCGATGGCCGGCTGGCCGCGATCGATTTCGGGATCATGGGCCGGATCGACCGCCAGGCCCGGGTCTGGCTCGCCGAGATTCTCTACGGCCTTTTGACCGGCAATTACCGGCGCGTCGCCGAAATCCACTTCGAGGCGCAATATGTGCCGCCGCACCACAGCATCGAAGAGTTCGCGACCGCGCTCCGCGCCGTCGGCGACCCGATGCGCGGGATGGCGGCCAAGGACGTGTCGCTGGGCCAGATGCTCGACGGCCTGTTCAAGATCACCCGCGACTTCGACATGCCGACCCAGCCGCATTTGCTCCTGCTGCAAAAGACGATGGTGATGGAGGAAGGCGTCGCCGCCGCCTTGGATCCCGACATCAACATGTGGGAGACCGCAGAGCCCTTCCTCACCGAATGGGTGCGCAGCGAGCTTGGTCCGGAAGCGCGGATCGCCGACGAGATCGTCCGCACGGTGCGCCTGCTGAGGAAGCTCCCCGAGCTGATCCGCCGTATCGACTATTACTACCCGCCTCCGGGCGCCGCCCCGCCCGCGCCTCCGCTGCGCGAGATCGCCTTGGTCCGCCCGCACCGCCACAGCCTGATCGTCCTCACCGCCCTCGTTTCGGCCGCGGCTGGCGCGATGGCGGTTTGGTTCCTAGTTTAGGGCCATGATCGGCAAGCGCATCCTCCTGATCGTCGGCGGCGGCATCGCCGCGTACAAGGCGTGCGAGCTGATCCGGCTGATCCGCAAGGCGGGCGGCAGCGTGCGCTGCGTGCTGACGAACGGAGGCGCCCAGTTCATCACCCCGATGACGCTGGCGGCGCTCTCCGAACAGCCGGTCCACACCAGCCTGTGGGACCTCAAGGACGAGGTCGAGATGGGCCATATTCAGCTCTCCCGCGAGGCGGACCTCGTCGTCGTCTGCCCGGCGACCGCCGATTTGCTCGCGAAAATGGCCGGCGGCATCGCCGCCGACCTCGCCACCACTTTGCTGCTCGCCACCGACAAGAAGGTGCTCGCCGCGCCGGCGATGAACGTGCGCATGTGGCGGCACGAGGCGACCAGGCGCAACGTCGCGCAGCTCCGCACGGACGGCGTCATTATCCTCGAGCCCGACGAAGGCGACATGGCCTGCGGCGAATATGGCCCCGGCCGCCTCCCCGAGCCCGAGGCGATTCTCGCCGCGATCGAGGAGGCGCTGGGCGGGCCCGGCCCCCTCGCCGGACGCCACGTCATCGTCACAGCCGGACCGACGCACGAGCCGATCGACCCGGTCCGTGTCATCGCCAACCGCTCCTCGGGCAAGCAGGGCTTCGCGATCGCCGCGGCGCTGGCCGGCCTCGACGCGCGCGTCACCCTGGTGGCGGGTCCGGTCAATCTCGCGACCCCGTCCGGCGTGGCGCGGATCGACGTCGAGACCGCCCGGCAGATGGACGATGCGGTCCGCTCGGCCCTTCCCGCCGACGCCGCGGTGTTGGTCGCGGCGGTCGCCGACTGGCGGGTCGAGGCCGCCCCGGCAAAGCTCAAGAAGGAGGACGGCCCGCCGGATCTCGCCTGGGAGCGGACGCCCGACATCCTCGCCAATCTCGCCGGCGGCAGCCAGCGCCCACGCCTGCTCATAGGATTCGCGGCGGAAACCGAAGCAGTCGCGGAAACCGCCAGCGCGAAGCGGACCCGCAAGGGCTGCGATTGGATCGTCGCCAACGACGTGTCGGGCGACGTGATGGGCGGCGACACGAACAGCGTCCACCTGATCACGCCCGACGGCGCCGAGAAGTGGGAGGTCTTGCCGAAAGCCGAGGTGGCGCGCCGTCTCGCCGCACGCATCGCCGAGGCGCTCGAATGATCGACATCCGGGTCAAGCGCCTGCCGCACGGCGAGGGCCTGCCCCTCCCCGCTTACGGTTCCGAGCATGCCGTGGGCCTCGACGTCGTGGCGGGGGAAAGCCTGACCCTGGCGCCCGGCGCGCGCCATGCGGTGGCGACTGGAATCGCGGTCTCGATCCCGCACGGCTACGAAGTCCAGGTCCGCTCGCGCTCGGGCACTGCGGTCCGCAACGGCATCACCTGCCTCACCGGCACGATCGACTCGGACTATCGCGGCGAGCTCAAGGTGGTGCTTGTCAATCTCGGCGACGCGCCGTTCGAGGTCGTTCGCGGCGAGCGTATCGCCCAGCTTGTCCCCGCGCCGGTGCTTCGCGCCAGCTTCGCCGAAGTCGAGAGGCTCGACGAAACGGCACGCGGGATCGGCGGCTTCGGCTCCACCGGACAGTGAGCCTCAGCGACGCCCAGCTCGACCGCTACGCCCGCCACATCGTCCTCAAGGAGATTGGCGGCGAGGGGCAGCGCAAGCTGCTGGCCGCTTCGATCGCAATCGTCGGCGCCGGCGGCATCGGCGCGCCGGCGCTCCTTTATCTCGCAGCGGCCGGGATCGGGCGGATTCGCGTGATCGACGACGACGCGGTTTCGCTCGACAATCTCCAGCGCCAGGTGCTGTTCGGCACCGGCGACATCGGCCGCAACAAGGTCGAGGTGGCCGGCGAGGCGGCCGGGCGGCTCAACCCCGGCGTCGCCTTCGAAGGGATCAACGCACGCCTCGCGCCGGGCAATATCGGCGAGATGCTGGCCGGCCTGGACCTCGTGCTCGACGGCAGCGACAATTACGCGACCCGGCTCGTCGTCTCCGATCACTGCACCGCCGCCCGCATTCCCCTCGTTTCGGCGGCGGTCGGCCAGTTCCAGGCGCAGATCGGCACCTTTCGGGGCTGGCAGGCGGATGCGCCCTGCTACCGCTGCTTCGTCGGCGACGCCTTCGACGCCGAGGATTGCGACAGCTGCGCGGAATTGGGGGTGTTGGGCGCGATGACCGGAATCGCGGGCAGCTTCGCGGCGATGGAGGCGATCCGCGCGATCGCCGGCTTCGGCGACGATCCCGCGGGAAGGCTCCACATCTTCGAAGGCCTCGCGCCTTCGATGCGCACGATCCGGATCGTCAAGGACCCGGCCTGCAAGGGCTGCGGCGGGGCCTAGGCGCCGGCGGCGCGCAGGATCTGGTCGAAGAAGCGAATCGTCTGGTCGGGCTGGGCGGCGAACGAAGCGCCGAGACCCGTGACGAGGCTGAACAGCACGAACTTCCAGCTCAGCATGCGGCCGAGCAGCGAGGGCCCGCGTTGCGATCCGCGCGGCTCGGCGGGGACGAAATGAACCGGCGCCGGCTCGCGCAGCACCAGCTCGTCGGCCGGCAGGCCCAGGATCAGCATTTTCTCCGCCGCGAACTCGTCCGCCGAGAGCGCGCCCTGATCGAACAGCCGGGTCAGCCGCTCGAGCGACGTCAGCCGGTCGTGGACGAGATGATAATCGGGCGACGCGGGCGGAACATGCGCCGGCGGCGCCGGCGACTCGGCCGCCGCCTCCGGCACCAGCGAAAGGTGCGGCGGTTCGGACAATTGATGTCCGCGGCTGATCGCAAGTCTGCCCGTGCCCATGAAGCGGGTCTAGGCCGCTCAGAGTAAAGATAGCCGGACCGGGCATCGTAAACCGGCCGTCAACCATCCTAGGGTGATTCTACCCCCTCGCCTATGTCGGCGGCGCGATTCCGATCAGCTCGATGGTGAACAAAAGCGTCGCCCCGCCCGGGATCGTCCCCCGGCCCGTAGGACCGTAGGCAAGGTTATAGGGGATCGCGAATTCGTAGCGGTCGCCGACATTCATCATCGG
>DASQFO010000048.1:0-1615 GCA_035633095.1 Allosphingosinicella sp.
CTTCGAGCCCGAGCGTGCCGGTGTAGAACTCCCTTGCCCGGTCGAGATCCCTGACGGCGAGGTTGGCGACGGCGTTGCGTTTTCCGAGCATGATATCCTCCGTGGCCCGTCAACGCCCGAAGCGCGGCCAAGGGCTCACGCCTCGCCGTGCCCCAGCGCCAGATAGTTCTCGCTGCGCATCTCGATCAGGCGCGAGGCGGTGCGTTCGAACTCGAAGGCGCCGTCGCCGGCGACGTAGAGGTCCTGAGGCTCGGCGTCGGCGGCGGCGAGCAGCTTCACCTTATGCTCGTAGAGCGCGTCGATCAGGGTGACGAAGCGGGCGGCCTCGTTGCGGTTCTCGGGGCCCATCAGCGGAATGCCGACGAGGATGATTGTGTGGTAGCGCCGCGCGATCGCCAGATAGTCGCTCGCGCCGCGCGCCTCGCCGCACAGCCGCCTGAACGAGAAGACGGCGACGCCCTTGAGGCTCTTGGGCACGTGCAGCGTGCGGCCCCCGGGCAGCGCCAGCTCCTCGGCCGGCACCCGGGCGCGGTCCTCGACCGGATAGTCGGTGAGGCGGAAGAAGGCCTCCGAAAGCGCCCCGGTCGCGTCCTGGCCGTTGGGCACGTACCAGGTCGGCATGCCGCCCAGCCGCTCCAGCCGGTAATCGGTCGGGCCGTTCAGCGGCACCACTTCGAGCTCGCGCTCGATCAGGGCGATGAAGGGCAGGAAGAGCTCGCGGTTGAGGCCGCCCAGATAGAGATCGCGCGGCGGCCGGTTCGAGGTGGCGATGACGGTGACGCCCGCCTCCAGCAGGTGCGAGAAGAGCCGCGATAGGATCATCGCGTCGGCGCTGTTGTTGATCACCATCTCGTCGAAGCAGAGCAATTTCGCCTCCGCCGCGATCGCGTCGGCGACGGGCGGGATCGGGTCGCCCTCCTCCTTCGCCCGCTCGGCGCGCAGCCGTTCGTGCACTTCGAGCATGAATTCGTGGAAATGGACGCGGCGCTTGGGCGCGTAGGGAATGGTCTCGAAGGCGAGGTCCATCAGCATCGATTTGCCGCGCCCGACCCCGCCCCACAGATAGACCCCGCCCGGCGGCGGCGCGATGCGCCCGGCGAGGCGCCAGATCAGCGAGCCGCGGTTGCGCGTCTCGGCCAGGTTGTCGGAAAGCTCGTCGAGCACCGCCACCGCCGCCTGCTGGTCGGCATCGGGCCGAAGCTCGCCGGCCGCGACCAGAGCGGCGTAGCGCTCGGCGACGCCGGTCACGGCTTGCGGCTGAACTTGCGCAGCATGCCCGAGAAGGACGCGACCAGCGCGTCCTCCTGCACGACCTTGCCCTGGAGGAAGATCAGCCGCCCGGTCTCGCGCAGCAGCTCCACCTCGGCGTCGAGCGGCACGCCGATCCTGCCGGCGCTGAGGAAGCGCGTGTTGAGATCGAGCGTCACCGCGCGCCCGACGTCGGCCCCCGCCAGCCGCCCGCCGGCGAACAAGGCCATGTCGATGAAGGTCAGGATCGCCCCGCCATGGACCATGTCGCCGAGATTGGAATGGCGCTCCTCCGGAAACATCCTGCAGGCGGCGCGGCCCGGCCCGTCTGCGCGGACGAGGAGCTTGCCGATGACCGCGTTGAAGC
>DASQFO010000049.1:0-6690 GCA_035633095.1 Allosphingosinicella sp.
CAGATACTCGCGCTCGAACGTCTCCCGCGCCTCGCGCAAGGGCGTTCCCATGATCGCCTTGACCGCGTCGCCGGGCGTCAGCTGTGCCTGGTCGTTGAGGATTTCGGGCGGCAGCATGTCAATCTCGATGCAGCCGATCCGCTCGCCCGGCGCCAGGATGATGGTGCGCTCGATCACATTCCTGAGCTGGCGGACGTTGCCGGGCCAGTCATAGGCCTGGAGCGCCGCCAGGGCGTCGTCGGAGACGCTCGGCGTCTGGACGCGCTGGTCGGCGGCGTAGCGCGCGGCGAAATGGTCGACGATGGCGGGAATGTCCTCGCGCCGGGCGGCGAGCGCCGGCAGGTGCACGGGCACGACGTTGAGGCGGTAGTAGAGATCTTCGCGAAAGCGCCCGGCCGCGATCTCGTCGGGCAGGTTGCGCGCGGTCGAGGAAACCACCCGCGTGTCGACCCTGACCGTGCGCTGGCCGCCGACCCGGATGAAGCTTTGATCGGTCAGCACGCGCAGGATCTTGCCCTGGGTCGACATCGGCATGTCAGCGATCTCGTCGAGGAACAGGGTGCCGCCATGCGCCTGTTCGAGCAGGCCGGGCCGGGCCAGCTCGCCCCCCTCCTCGGCGCCGAACAATTCCCCCTCGACGCGTTCGGACGTCATCCGCGCCGCGGTCACGACCACGAAGGGCCCGTTCGAACGCGTGCTCCAATTGTGCAGCAGCCGCGCCGCCACCTCCTTGCCGACGCCGGCGGGCCCCGAGATCAGGACGCGGCTGCCGGTCGCCGCCACCCGCTTCAGGGTCGCGCGGACATTGTTGATCGCGGTGCTGGAGCCGGTCAGCTCCATCTCGCTGCCCATCTGCTGCCGCAGCGCCTCATTCTCGCGGCGCAGGCGCTCGGTTTCGGTGGCGCGGCCGACGAGGTGGACGAGGTGGCCCGCCTCGAACGGTTTTTCGATGAAGTCGACCGCCCCCTGCCGGATCGCGGCAACGGCGGTGTCGAGATTGCCGTGGCCCGAGATCATCAGCACCGGCAGTGTCGGATCGCGCCGCTTCACCTCCTCGAGCAATTGCAGCCCGTCGAGCTTCGAACCCTGCAGCCAGACGTCGAGCAGCACCAGCGACGGCCGCCGCTCGTCCAGCGCCTGCAGCGCCTCGCCCGAATCCGCGGCGGTGCGCGTCTCGTAGCCCTCATCCTCGAGCACGCCCGCGACGAGCTCGCGGATGTCACGCTCGTCGTCGACAATGAGGATATCTAAAGCCATATGTATCTCAATTACCTGTGGGTTGATCTTCAGAATAGGCGACGGCGCCGGACAGCTGCTCGAGCATGTGCCGATCGAAGACGAGCCGGACCAGCGAGCCGCCGCCGGGAGCATCCTCGAACTCGATCTGGCCGAAATGGTCCTCGACGATCTTCTTGACGATGGCGAGGCCGAGCCCGGTGCCCTTGGCGCGCGTGGTCATATAGGGCTCGGTCAGGCGGCCGCGCTCGGCGGGAAGGCCGATGCCGGTGTCCGCGATCTCGATCATCACCTTGCCCCCCTCCTCGCGAATCGACATCGCGACGCGATCGCCGGCGGCGGCCTTCTTGCCGGGCCGGTCTTCGGCTTGCTTCTGCTCGATCGCTTCGACGGCGTTCTTGACGATATTGGTCAGCGCCTGGCCGAGCAGGCGGCGGTCGCAGACGAGGCGCGGGGACGGATCCCCGACCTCGAGGCTGAACGCGATCCCGGGATGCGCCACTTCGTGCAGGAACAGCCCCTGGCGGGCGATCTCGACCAGCGGCTCGTCGTTGAACGTGGGCTTGGGCATGCGCGCGAAGGACGAGAACTCATCGACCATGCGCCGCAAATCGCCGACCTGGCGCACGATCGTGCCGGTCAGCCGCTCGAAGGTCGCCGGATCGCTGGCCACCTCCTTGCCGTAACGCCGCTGCAGGCGCTCGGCGGCGAGCTGGATCGGGGTCAGCGGGTTCTTGATCTCATGCGCGATCCGGCGCGCGACGTCCGACCAGGCGGCGCGGCGCTGATCGAGCAGCTGCTCGGTGATGTCGTCGAAGGTGAGCACATGCCCTCCTCTCACCTTGACCGTCTTGACCGCCAGCGTCCGGGGCTCGCCGCTCGAGGTGAGCTGGACCACATCCTCGCGCTCCTCGCTGGTCAGCTGGCGGTCGAGCTCGGGCGCGAGATCGGCGAGCTTCTGCCCGACCGGGCTGTTGCCGCCCGTCTTCAGCAGCGATTCGGCCGAGCTGTTGATCAGGCGAACGACATGGGCATCGTCGACCGAAATGACGCCGGCGGTAACGCCCGACAACACCGCCTCGGTGAAGGCGCGGCGGCTGTCCAGCTGGGCGTTGGCGGTGACCAGGGCCCCGGTCTGCTCCTCGAGCCGGCTGGTCATGCGGTTGAAGGCGTTGCCGAGCGTCCCGACCTCGTCCTTCGCCCGCGATTCGGGTACCCGCGCGGAAAGATCGCCCGCCGTCACCCGCCGCGCCGCGCCGACCAGCTCGCCCACCGGCCGCACCAGCCGGTCGGCGATTGTCAGCGCGATCCAGATCGCCAGCGCCACGATCAGCAGCGACACAAACAGGAGAATGGCATTGAAGCGAAGCTGGAGAGTCCGCGACCGGTTCTGAAGCGCCTGATAATCGGCGAGAACCGCGGAGCCGCGGTTGATCTGCGCTATGAGACGCGGTTCGAACACGCGCGCGGCATAGAGATAGGTGTCCCGGCTGACCGCGAAGCGCGCGACCGCCGCGATCCGGTCATTGTCCTGGAAGGCGATGCTGAGCCGGTCGCCGGTCAGCTGGCGCAGCACCTGGGGCCGAACCGCATTCTCGAACGAGCGCTCATAGGGATTGACCAGGGCCAGCGATTGCACGCCATGCTGCGGCGTCACCCGCATCAGGACCGCTTCGGACAGGTTCCTGTAATAGACCTGGCGGGCGAAGACCTCGCCGAACTGGGGGCTGTCGGGCGGATATTGGGCGAGGACCGCGGCGATGTCGCCGGCCATGGTCAAGGTCTCTCGGTTGACCCGGTCGAGCTCGTCCCGATAGCTGCTCTCCGCGATCGTCGAGGCGTTTTCGAGCATGCCGCGGGCGCGGTCCGAGAACCAGAATTCGGTTCCGCTCTGGAACAGGAACGAAGCGAAGATCACGACCAGCAAGGTCGGCACCGCGGCAATGCCCGAAAACAGGGCCACCAGCCGGACATGCAGCCGCCCTTTTCCGCCCATCGGCGACAGCGTCGCCCGTCTGAGCGCCATCCGCCGCGCGAGCAGAACCATCAGCGCCATGGCCGGCACCAGATTCGCCACCAGCAGCACCGCGCCGAGGCGCGGGGTCAGCAGCGTCTGGGCGGCGGCGCGCTGGGCAACGATCAAATAGCTCGCCGCGACGGTGGCGATCAGGGCCGCAAAGGTCGCGATTTCGACCCAGGCGATCAGGCCCGTCCGCCGCGTTATGATCGAGAGGCGCCGCCGCCAGCGCGGCCGCGAGGATTCGATGGATATTGCTGCTTCGGCATTCACACTGCGGCTCTAGCACAACAATGTGGCATAAAGAACACAGTGAATAAGCTCGGCCTACCGCAGCGGATGCGCGGCCGGCCGCTCAGGCCGCCGCTTTGGCGAGCCAGGGCGAATAGAAATCGTGCAGCATCGCCAGCGCGCGCGCCGCGTCCGGCTCCTGGTTGAAGGCGTTGCGGAACTCGGCCGAGCCGTGCAGCCCCTTGGTATACCAGCCGATATGCTTGCGCGCGCAATTGACCCCGATTTCGGGCCCGTAAAGCGCCAGCATCGCCCGATATTGCTCCGTGATCACCGCATATTGCTCGTCGAGGCAGGGCTCGGGCTGGCGCTCGCCGGTCTTCAGCCAGTGCATGATCTGGCGGAGCAGCCAGGGCCGCCCATAAGCGCCGCGGCCGACCATCACTCCGTCCGCCCCCGACTGGACGAGCGCGGCATCGGCTTCCTCGATCGAGTTGATGTCGCCATTTGCGATGACGGGGACGCCGACCGCCTCCTTCACCTTGCGGATGAAGCGCCAGTCGGCACGATCCCGGTACATCTGGCAGCGGGTGCGGCCATGGACGACGATCATCCGGACCCCGAGATCCTCCGCGATCCGGGCCAGCTCCGGCGCGTTGAGGCTGTTATGGTCCCAGCCCATCCGCATCTTCAGCGTGACCGGAACGTTCACCGCTTTCACCGTCGCATCAATTATTTCCGAAGCGAGCTTCAGGTCGCGCATCAAGGCGGAACCCGCGTCGCCGTTCACCACCTTCTTGACCGGACAGCCCATGTTGATGTCGATGATCGCGGCGCCGCGATCCTCGTTGAGCTTCGCCGCTTCCGCCATTTCCTTAGGCGAGCAGCCGGCAAGCTGCATCGCGACCGGCTCCTCGATCGGGTCCCATTCCGCCTTTTGCAGCGACTGGCGGGTTTCGCGGATCGCGGCCTGGCTCGCCATCATCTCGGTCACCGTCAGCCCGGCGCCGTAGCGCTTGACGATCCGCCGGAACGGCATGTCGGTGACGCCCGTCATCGGCGCCAGGATGACCGGCGTTTCGATGCGGACGGGGCCGATGGAGATGGGGGCAAGGCGGCTCATGCGAGGCGCGAGATAGGGCGATATGCGCTGGCGGGCAAGTTTGGCCTCCGCTAGGCGAAATACGCATGGGACGCACAATCGCATTGCTGGTCGCGGCGGGGAGCGGCAGCCGCACGGGGGGCGAGGCGCCCAAGCAATATCGCCGGATCGGCGGCAAGAGCCTGCTCGCCCACGCGATCGACCATCTCGACCATCCCCAAATCGACGGCATCCAGGTGGTCATCGGGGCGGGCCAGGAAGAGGCCTATCGCGCCGCGATCGGCGGCCGGGCCCTCCCCTCGCCGATCATCGGCGGCGCAAGCCGGCGGCAATCGGTGCGCAACGGCCTCGAAGCTTTGGACTGCGCCGGGCGCGTCCTGATCCACGACGCCGCCCGCCCCTTCCTTCCCGCCGCCGTGATCGATCGCCTGCTCGAAGCGCTGGAGCGGCATGACGGAGCGGTCCCGGCCTTGCCGGTGGTCGACACCCTGGCGCGGCGGAGCGGCGAGACGGTCTCGCGCGAAGACCTCGTTCGCGTACAAACGCCGCAGGCCTTTCGCTTCGAACCGATCCGCCAGGCCTACGCCGCCTGGTCCGGCGGCGAGGCGACCGACGACGCCCAGGTGGCGCGCGCTGCGGGCCTCGACGTCGCGATCGTGGAAGGCGATCCGGCGCTCGCGAAGCTGACCTACGAGTCCGATTTTCTCGCGGCCGAAGCGGCGATGCTGGTTCCCCGTGTGGGCTTCGGCTTCGACGTCCACGCTTTCGCCGACGGCGAGGAATTGTGGCTCGGCGGCATAAGGGTGCCGCACGAGAGGGGCCTCAAAGGACACAGCGACGCCGACGTCGTCCTTCACGCGCTGACCGACGCGATCCTGGGCGCGCTCGCCGCCGGCGACATCGGCGACCATTTTCCGCCCTCGGACCCGCGCTGGCGCGGCGCCGCATCCTCGCTTTTCCTCGAACATGCCCGCGATCTGGTCGAGCAAGCCGGCGGCCGGATCGACCATGTCGATGTCACGATCGTCTGCGAAGCGCCCCGGATCGGGCCATATCGCGACGCGATGCGGGCGCGGGTCGCCGCCCTGTTGCGGCTGCCGCCGTCGAGGATTAGCATCAAGGCGACGACGACCGAGCGGCTCGGTTTTACCGGCCGCGGCGAAGGCATTGCGGCGCAGGCCGTGGCGAGCGTCAGGCTGCCGGAGGATCCATGACCGATTCGCGCGACTATCTGCTGCCCCCGGAGCTGACCGACAAGGCGCGCGAGGTGATCGAGGCGAACCGCGCCGCCGGCCGCCGGGTCGCGGTCGCCGAGAGCTGCACGGGCGGCCTCGTCGCGGCGGCGCTGACCGAGATCGCCGGCAGCTCCGAGGTGTTCGAGGCCGGCTACGTCACCTATTCGAACGAGGCCAAGGTCAAGCTTCTCCAGGTCAGCGAGGACGTGATCGAGACGTTCGGATCGGTCTCGGTCGCCGTCGCCTGGGCGATGGCGCAGGCCGCGCTCAAGAATTCGGACGCCGACGTCGCGGTGGCGCTCACCGGCATCGCGGGGCCGGGGGGCGGCTCCGACCGCAAGCCGGTCGGCACCGTCGTCTTCGCGCGCGCCGAGCGCGAGGCCGACCCGAAGAACGTGGTCGCCGACACCCGCGCCTTCGGCGATCTCGGCCGGGGCGGCGTCCGCCTTCAGGCGGCGCTTTGCGCGCTCGAGCTGCTGCTTCCCGACGCGCCGGTTCCGTAGAGCGCGTGCGCGCGCTCCTCGAAGGCGCCGATCATGCGCCTGAGCGCGCGATCGAACATCTGCCCGGCGATCGCTTCGAACAGCCGGTTGCGGAAGGCGAAATCGACGCAGAAATCGACCTCGGTCCCACCGCCGGGCGCGGGCGCGAATGTCCAGCTGTTGTGGAGGTGCTTGAGCGGGCCCTCGACATAGTCGATCTCGATCTCGCGCGGGCGCTTCTTGTGCACCTTCGAGGTGAACGTCTCCTTGAGCGCGCCGAAGCCGACGATCAAATCGGCGACTGTCTCGGTCTCGCTGTTCGAGCGGACCCGCGTCGCCGCCACCCAGGGCAGGAACTCCTGGTAACGGCCGACGTCGGCGACGCGA
>DASQFO010000050.1:0-2117 GCA_035633095.1 Allosphingosinicella sp.
GAACGCCGCATCGAGCGCCCCCGTCACGTCGAGATCCAGGTGTTCGCGGACTCGCAGGGCAACTGCGTCCACCTGTTCGAGCGCGAATGCTCGATCCAGCGCCGGCACCAGAAGGTGATCGAGGAAGCGCCCTCGCCGTTCGTCACGCCGGACATGCGCAAGGCAATGGGCGAGCAGGCGGTCGCGCTCGCCAGGGCCGTCGGCTATTACAGCGCGGGCACGGTCGAGTTCATCGTGGGTGCCGACAGGGGCTTCTACTTCCTCGAAATGAACACCCGCCTGCAGGTCGAGCATCCGGTCACCGAAGCGGTCACCGGCCTCGACCTCGTCGAGCAGATGATCCGCGTCGCCGCGGGAGAGAAACTGCGTTTCGGCCAGGAAGATGTCCGCATGGACGGCTGGTCGATCGAGACCCGCATCTACGCCGAGGATCCCTATCGCGGCTTCCTGCCCTCGACCGGCCGCCTGGTCCGCTACCGCCCGCCGGGCCGAAGCGAAGGCGTGCGCGTCGACGACGGCGTCGCCGAGGGCGGCGAGGTCAGCAGGTATTACGATCCGATGATCGCCAAATTGATCACCTCGGGCGCCGGCCGCGACGAGGCGATCGACCGCCAGATCGACGCGCTCGACGCCTTCCAGATCCAGGGCATCGGCCACAATCTCGATTTCCTCTCGGCGCTGATGCAGCATCCGCGCTTCCGCGCCGGCGATCTCACCACCGGCTTCATCGCCGAGGAATATCCCGAGGGCTTCCTGGGCGCCCCCGCCGACGCGGGCCTGATCGGCGACCTCGCCGTCATCGCCGCATTGGCCGGCCGCGAGAGCGACGCCCGAGCCGGCGCCGGCACCGGCCAGCTGAACGGACCCGTCCCCGTACCGGATCTGCGCGTCGTCCGCATCGCCGGCGCCGAGCACATGATCCGCTTCGAGCCTTATGAGGGCGGTAGCCTTTTTTACGTCGACGCGAGCGGCCCCTTTGAGCTGGTTGGCCGCTGGCGCCCCGGCCAGGGGCTGTTCAAGGGCACGATCGACGGCCGCGACCGCATTGTCCAGGTCGCCCGCAAAGGCCGCCAATGGCGCCTGACCGCGCGCGGCGCCTCCCACATCGCCGACGTTCTGCCCGAGCATGTCGCGGCCCTGTCGCGCCACATGATCGCCAAGGCGCCGCCCGACCTCTCCAAATATCTGATCTGCCCGATGCCCGGCCTGTTGACCGCGCTCCATGTCGGCCAGGGCGAGCATGTCGAGGCCGGCCAGCCGCTCGCCGTCGTCGAGGCGATGAAGATGGAGAATATCCTGCGCGCCGAAAATCCGGAACCGTGAAGAGGGTCGACGCCAAACCCGGCGACAGCCTCGCCGTCGACGCGGTGATCCTCGAATTCGAATAGCCATCGTCGCGCCTGCGCAACGATCTTGGCGGATAGCCGTTATGCGCTCTATGACAGCATTGAAAAACGCCCTTCGGGCGGCCGCTCTGACCAGCGCCGCGTCCCTCGCTCTCTTCGCCGCCACCGCCGCTCGCGCGCAGGACACGGGCGGCCGCGGCTGGCTCGTCACTCTCGGCGCCGGGCCGCAGATCGGCCCCAAATATCCGGGCGCCGACAGTTACGGCCTCAGCCCGATGCCGTTCTTCGGCATGCGGCGGCCCGGCGATCCCTTGCCGGTCGCCTCGCCGGACCAAAGCTTCGGCTTCGGCCTGCTCGGCCGCGACAGCGTCATCAACATCGGCCCGGCCGTCAACTTCATCAACAAGCGCGATCCCGCCGACGTCGGCGCCCCGGTCGGTGAAGTCGGAATCTCGGTCGAGCTCGGCGGCTTCGTCGACGTCAACGTAGCGCCCTGGCTTCGGCTCCGGGTCGAGGGTCGCAAGGCGGTTACCGGCCATGACGGCTGGAATGGCGACGTCGCCGTCGATTTCGTGCTGCGCCCGAACGAGCGGACCGTGATCACGCTCGGCCCGCGCGCGCGGATCGCCGACGGTCGCTATCACCGGGCCTATTACGGCGTGACTCCGGCGGTCGCGCTGGCGACCGGCCTTCCCGCCTATTCGCCCGGAAGCGGCGTCCACGCGGTCGGTGTCAATATCGGCGTGACCCATGAATTCTCTTCGTCCTGGG
>DASQFO010000051.1:0-1777 GCA_035633095.1 Allosphingosinicella sp.
CCGCCCCGACCAACGGGGCCGCGGGCGTGGTGCCGGCGGCGATCCGCTATTTCCTCGACCATGTGCCGGGCGCCTCGCCCGCGCGCATTCCGGAATTCCTGCTGACCGCCGCTGCGATCGGCGGGCTCATCAAGTCGAACGCTTCGATATCGGGCGCCGAGGTCGGCTGCCAGGGCGAGGTCGGCAGCGCCGCCGCGATGGCCGCGGCCGGGCTGGCGGCGGTCCTGGGCGGCACCCCGGAGCAGATCGAAAACGCCGCCGAGATCGCGCTCGAGCATCACCTCGGCATGACTTGCGATCCGATCGCCGGCCTTGTGCAGGCGCCCTGCATCGAGCGCAACGGCCTCGGGGCGATCAAGGCGGTGTCGGCGGCGAGCCTGGCGCTGCGCGGCGATGGCGTGCATCTGGTCTCGCTCGACGCCTGCATCGAGACCATGCGCCAGACCGGGCGCGACATGGACTCGCGCTACAAGGAGACGTCGCTGGGCGGGCTCGCGGTCAATGTGCCCGCCTGCTAGAGCGGGATGAGTTTAGGTTCGTGCGTAGCCTGCGTTTTGGAAGTAGTTGGCGCATTCGGCGGGAGTGAAGGCCCCGAGGAGTTCGCCGACAGCTGCGCAGACGGCCTCGACGGTGCGCGCGGCGGCTTTGCGCAGGAGGTGCTTGAGCTTCGCGAAGACTTGCTCGATCGGGTTCAGGTCAGGGGAGTATTTCGGCAGGAACATGAGCTTGGCGCCCACCGATCGCAGGACCTTGCGCACCGCCTTTCCCTTGTGGCTGCCGAGATTGTCCATGATCACGATGTCTCCCGCGCGAAGCGTCGGGCAGAGGACCTTCTTGACATAGAGTTGGAAGCTCTCGGCGTTGATCGGGCCGTCGAGAAGCCAGGGCGCTTCGATCCGGTCGTGGCGCAGCGCGGCCAGGAAAGTCGTGGTTTTCCAATGCCCATGCGGCACCGCCGCTGGCAGCCGCGCGCCCCGGGGCGCCCAGCCCCTGAGCGGCGCCATGTTGGTCTTCATCCAAGTCTCATCGATAAAGACCAGGCGCGCCGGATCGACCTGGGCCTGATGCCGGATCCACTGCCCCCGCCGGCGTGCGACGTCGGGACGGCCCCTTTCGCTGGCGACCAGAGTTTTTTTTGAAGCTGAGCTTCGCGGCGTGGACGAAGCTCCACACCGTCCGATAGTCGACCTTCAGGCCACGCTCGGCCAGTTCGACCACGAGCCCGCGCAAGGTGAAGTCCTCGCCCTTGATCCGCTCCAGCAGCCAGGCCTGGTGCTCGCCCACGATCGCCTTGGGCCGGTGCCCGCCCATCTGACCTGGCGCGACGCTGCCGGTCTCCCGGAACCGCCGCACCCAGGCGATCACCGTGCTGACACCGACGCCGAACCGTGCGGCCGCTTGGCGACACGACAGCCCGCCCGTCTCGACGGCGGCCACGACCCGCTCCCGAAGATCGATTGAAAACGGTTTTGCCATCCACGCTGGCCTCCTCCCAGCCAGCACGTTGAATCCGATTTTCCCTCCCGTGTGAATCCCTGACCGACTCCGCCTAAACTCACTCCGCTCTAGCCGGGGCTGGAAACCGCCGCGGCGGCGCGCTATTTTCACAGGATGCGCCAGCAACCCAACGCTCCGTCCCACCCCCTCGGGCCCGCGCCGCCCGGCGACACCGGCCGGCCGCAACCGACCTGGACCGAGTTGCTCGAGCCGGCCGGATTGGAGCGCCGTCTCGCAGCGGCGCGCGAGCGGCGCGCCGCCGCCCTTGCCGGCCTCGCGA
>DASQFO010000052.1:0-1669 GCA_035633095.1 Allosphingosinicella sp.
GCGGTCGACGAGGTAAGGCAGCACGATCTTGTGGCGTTTCGGAAGACGTTGGGAAATCCTCCCCGGGACGGGGAGGGCGACCAGCCGAAGGCTGGTGGAGGGGGTCCCGCGCTCGGCTCCAGTCCCCCTCCACCACGCGCCAGGGGCGCGCGGTTCCCCTCCCCGTCCCGGGGAGGATCATGAGAATCATCGCCGGCGCGTGGCGCGGGCGGCCGATCGAGGCGCCGCCGGGCACCGCGACGCGCCCGACCAGCGACCGCGCCCGCGAAGGCCTGTTCTCGATGCTCGCGAGCCGGATCGGCGGCTTCGAGGGGCTCCGGGTCGCAGACCTCTTCGCCGGCACCGGCGCGCTCGGCCTCGAAGCGCTGTCGCGCGGCGCCGCGCATTGCATCTTCGTCGAGAAGGACCGCTCGGCGCTCGACGCGCTCAGGCGCAACATCGCCAGGCTCGGCGCGGGCGAGCGCGGCGATGTCCGCGCGCAAGCCGTCGAACATGTTCCGATGCCGCCGCCTTGCGACATCATCTTCATGGACCCGCCGTACGGCGCGGGCCTTGCCCAGCCGGCATTGGAGCGGGCGGCGGCCTGGCTCGCGCCGGGCGGGTGGATCAGCCTCGAGACCCGCGGAGAATCGGTGACGCTTCCGCCTGGCCTGGCGGTTGCCGCCGAGCGCGGCTTCGGCAAGGCCTGTATCCACCTCATCCGATTGGCAAGCGAACATTCATCTGGACTAAACGATTGGGAAGGCGACAGAATGTAAATCGCCACCGGGGCGCGACCATGTACGCAGAGCCGAAACCCTATCGCGATCGCGTCATGGCGGGCATACCGACCGTGGCCGTCCACGCTTTGCTCGCCTTGGCGCTGCTCCGCAGCCTCGGCGCCGGTCCGCTCGGGCCGCTGCCCGAGGTGCTCAAGCTGATCGCCCTGTCGCCGCCCCCGCCGCCTTCGGCCGAGTCGCAACCGCCGCTTCGGGAAAAAAGCCGGAGACCCGAGGGCGCCGCTTCGCCGCCCAATCTCGAATCGCGGCGGACCGAGATCGTCGCCCCGCCGGTCAAGCCCCTGACGCCACCGACCATGATCACCGCGTCGGTGGCCGACACCGGCGCCGATCCGTCTGCGGGCTCCGCGGAAGTGCCGGGTCCCGGCACCGGCAGCGGCGGCGAGGGGGACGGAACGGGCAGCGGCGGGCGCGGCACCGGTCCGGGGGGCGGGGGCGACGGCGATGGCGGCGGGCGCGGCTTCTCCCCGCCCCGCCGGATCCGCGGCGAAATCCGCGACCGCGACTATCCTCTCGGCCTCGGCGAGTCAGGAGTCGGCGGCACCGTCGCGGTCATCTACACGGTCGAGACCGACGGTCGCGCCACCAACTGCCGGATCACCGATTCGAGCGGCAGTCCGGAACTCGACGAAACCACCTGCCGGCTGATCGAGCAGCGCTTCCGCTTCGATCCCTCGCGCGACCGCCGCGGCCGCCCGGTCCGCTCGCGGATCGTGCAGGATCATTATTGGGAGGTCGAGGACGAGGAGCCAACCTACGAGGTCCGCAGGCGCCGGCGCTTGTTTTAAGTAATCGCGCTAGACTCGAATTCACGCAAATACGCGAGGGCTTGCTACCAGCCGATGCTCCATCGCCTGATGCCGAACGCTGACCTGGCTGCGCTATGGTCT
>DASQFO010000053.1:0-6161 GCA_035633095.1 Allosphingosinicella sp.
GCACCGTCTGCGACGGGTCGGCGGGATCGATCTCGACCACGAGCGAGCCGTCGGCGATCGCGTAGAGCGACGCGCCCGGATCGTTGCGCTCGAACACGATCTCGCCGGACGGGCAGGCCCGGACCTCGGAATCGAGCATGAACTCGCGCATCTGGAGCATCGACAATTCGTTGAGCACGGTCACCCGCCGGCGCAGGAAGGCGAGCCATTCGATCACCGAGCGCGCGCCCGGCAAGCCGGCGAACTTCTTGTCGAGGATCGGCTCGTCGGCGGGCTTGAGCTCGACATTGCCGTTGATGAACTCGATGACGTCATAGCCCTGGTTCATGCAATGCTTGATCAGGGGATAGCCGGCGAGCGCGCCGATTACGTAGATGCCCGGGACATTCGTCTCGAATTCCGGCGACAATGTCGGGTAGGAGTCCTTGTCCTCGCTGGTGAAGCGAATCCCGCATTCCTCGACGAACTTGCGCGGCGGCGAGGACCCCATGCGGGCGATGATCCGGTCGCACTTGATCTTCTGCTCGCCGTCCCGGGTTTCGATCAGCATGAAGCCCGGCATCACCTTGACCGGAGTGGTCTCGCAAAGCACGTTGACCCGCCCGCCCGCGCCCGCCTCCATCAGGAGGTCGACATTGGCGGCCTTGGCGCGCGCGAATTCGGCGCTGCGGTTCATGATCGAGACGACATTGCCCTGCTCGGGATCGGCGGCGAGGCCGAGCGCGTTCTCGATGCCGGCGTCGCCCGAACCGATCACCATGATATGCTCGTCGACATATTCGCCGGGATCGTCGAGCTGGTACTGGACGTGGGGCAGATCGCCGCCCTCGCAGCGCATCTTGTTGGGGTTGCCTTGCGTTCCGATGCCGAGGATCACGTTCTCGGCCGCGATCGTCTCGCCGCTCACCAGCGTCAGGGTGAAATCGCCGCGCCGGCCGGTGATCGATTTCACCTCGGCATTCCTCTTGACGTTGACCTTGCGCTCTTCGGCCTGCTGGTCCCAGGTGCCGAGCACCTTCTCGCGCTTGCCGGCCTCGAAATCCAGATCCGAGCGCAGGACGAGCTGGGCCGGCGTCGCCATGACGTGCTTGCCCTTCTGGTATTTGTAGATGGTGTCGGAGAGGTGGTCGGTCTTTTCAATGAGGACGTGGCTGAGCCCCAGTTGCGCCGCGCGGCCGGCCGCGCTGAGGCCGGCCGGCCCCGATCCGACGATCGCAATCTTGAAGGCGGCCGACACCAAGATCCACTCCCCACACACAAGCCGTTCGCCGGTCCCCGCCCCGGCGGGCGCTCATCTCCGCAGCCGGCAAGTCTAACAGAGTCCCGCATGGACGCCAGACTTGACGTTGGCTTTCCTGCTGTAGAGATCGCGGCTTATGGCAGAACCCGCGTCCAGAGGCGGCCGGCCGTCGGCGGCCACCATCGCGCTTGTCGCCGCGGCTCTGCTCGCCGCCGCCGCGGTCGCGGCCGCGCTGATGAGAACAAGCGGCGAGGCCGGCGCCGCCGACCCGCCCGAGGCCAATGCCAGCGCCGGCCAGGCCGGCGGCGTCGACGCGATGATCGCGGGCCTGGTGCAACGCTTGAGGCAGGACCCCGACAACCACGAGGGCTGGTTCCTGCTCGGCATGGCCTATCGCAATTCCGAGCGCTTCGCGGAATCCGCGCAGGCCTTCCGCCGCGCCTCGGAACTGGCGCCGCAGAACCCCGATTACGCCGCCTATCTCGGCGAGGCGCTGCTGCTCGCGGGCCGCGAGGGCGCGGCGCCGCCGCCCGAGGCCGAGCGGCTGTTTCGCCGCGCGCTCGCGCTGCAGCCGGGCAATGCGCAGGCCCGCTACTATCTCGCGACGCTCAAGGACATGGGCGGCGACCATCGCGGCGCGCTCGACGATCTCCTCGCTTTGCTGCGGGAGGCGCCGGCGAACGCGCCGTGGCTGCCGCAGGTGCGCGAGGCGGCGGTCGCGATCGCCCGCCAGAACAATATCGACATCTCCGCCCGCCTGCCCGCCGCGCCGGGGCCCGCGACCGCGACCGCCGCCATTCCAGGCCCGACGGCGGAGCAGATGGCGCAGGCGAGCGCGATGCGGCCGAGCGAGCAGGACGCGATGGCGCGGGCGATGGTCGACCGCCTCGCCGCCCGCTTGCGGCAGAACCCCGCCGACGCCCAAGGCTGGATCCAGCTGATGCGCTCGCGCATGGTCTTGCGCGATCCCCGCGCCGCCACCGAAGCGCTCCGCGCCGGCCTCGCCGCCTTCCCGAACGATGCGGCGACGCAGGGCCGGCTGCGGGCCGCGGCGCGCGCGCTCGCCGTGCCCGATCCGTCGTGACCGGGATGAGCTGGTCCCCCGGCAGCTGGCGCAATTACGAGGCTCGGCAGCAGCCCGATTATCCCGATCCCGCCGCGCTCGCCGCGGCGACGCGCGAGCTCGAAGCCTATGCGCCTTTGGTGCGCCTCATCGAGATCGACGCGCTCCGGGCGGCGCTTGCGCAGGCGCAGGCGGGTCGGGCGTTTCTGGTCCAGGGCGGCGATTGCGCGGAGAGCTTCGCCGAATTCTCGCCTGAGAATATCGCTGCCAATTCCAGTCTGCTGGCGGCAATATCCGACAGGCTGTCCGAAGCCTCGGCGCTGCCGGTGATCCGGATCGGGCGGATGGCCGGCCAGTTCGCCAAGCCGCGCTCGGTGGCGATGGAGGTCCAGGGCGGCACCGCCCTCCCCGCCTATCGCGGCGACATCGTCAACGGCATCGCGTTCGACGCCGAAGCGCGCAAGCCGAACCCCGAGCGGATGTTCCGCGCCTATGCGCAAGCGGCGGCCACGCTCGCTCGCCTCGGCCCGAATTTCTACACCAGCCACGAAGCCTTGCTGCTCCCTTTCGAGCAGGCGCTGGTCCGGCGCGAGAGCCGCGCTTTTGCAAGCTCGGCCCATTTCCTGTGGATCGGCCACCGGACGGCTTTCGAGGGTTCGGCCCATGTCGAGTTCGCTCGCGGCCTCGCCAATCCGCTCGGCCTCAAATGCGGCCCGGGCCTCTCCGCGCAGACCCTGCTGCGCCTGCTCGACCGGATCGACCCGGAGGCCGAGCCGGGCCGGATCACCCTGGTCGCCCGGATGGGCGCGGACCGGGTGGCCGAGGCGCTGCCGCCGCTGATCGAGGCGGTGACGAGGTCGGGACGGCCGGTGCTCTGGGCCTGCGATCCGATGCACGGCAACACCTTGCGCACCGCCGGCGGCACCAAGACGCGCCCGCTCGAGGCGATCTTCGCCGAGCTCAAGGCCTTCTTCGCGATCGCCGGACCGCGCGCCGGCGGCATCCACATCGAGATGACCGGGCGCCATGTCACCGAATGCACCGGCGGCGAGAGGCGGCTCACCGAAGCCGACCTCGCCGACCGCTATCACAGCCATTGCGACCCGCGGCTCAACCCGGACCAGGCGATGGAGCTCGCCGGGCTGGTCGCGCGAGAGTTGGCCAAACGGGTCCCGGTGGCGGCCTAGGAAATTCTCACCGCTTCGACCCGGCGGTTCTCGCCGGCGGTGCCGCGGGTGCCCGGCAGCGGCCGGTCCGGGCCGTAGCCCTCGACGTCGAGCCGCCCGCGCGAGACGCCCATGCCGACGAGGAGATCGGCGACGCTTTGCGCGCGGCGCTGCGACAAAGTGAGATTACCGGCGCGGGTGCCGACGCTGTCGGTGTGGCCCTCGATCCGGAAGCGCATGTTGACGAGCTGCGGCAGCATCAGCGACTGGCCGAAGACCCGCGCCTCGGCTTCCGCCGCGGGCGTCAGCTTGGCCGATCCGCTCTCGAAGCTGAGCCTCAAATTCACGCGCTGGCCCTGCGCCGCCACCGGCCGGCGGGGCACGGCGGCCTGGGCCGGGCGCCGCTGGCCGCGCGCGGTCGGCGCGGGCCGGCGCCGCGCATTTCCGGGCGTGGACAGCGAGAAGCCGCGCGTCGCGCCGACGCGCGGCGCCCCGGGCTCGCGCGGCGCGGCCTCTTCGGTGGTTTCCTCGGGGCAGTCGCCGGCGAAGGCGCAGACATAATCCTCGACGCCGCGCGGCGCGTTGTCCTGCGCGAGCGCCGCGCACGGCATGGCCGCGGCGGCGGCGATCACCAGCGAGAGGCGAAGGGTGCGCATCGGAACTCCTTTCAGCCGCCGGGCCCGAAACGCCCGCTTCCGAAGGCCGGAAATCCTAGCCCAAGTGCCGGTCAGCGGCAAGGCGAGCGCCGCATTGTCGGACCCCCGGGAGCTTGCTACCCTGACGGCGCGCATGATCCTCATTCTCACCATCCGCAACGCCGAGGCGCTCCAGGACGGGATGGCGGCGCAATATGTGGTCGACGCGCCCAGCACCGTCCTTGGCCGGTCCCGCAACTGCAACTGGAACCTGCCCGATCCGACCAACGCCATTTCGTCGCGCCACTGCGAAATCCGCCGCGCGGACGAATATTATTTCATCAAGGACCTCAGCACCAACGGCACCTTCTTGAACGATGGCGCCGAGCGGATCGGCGCCGAGCGGGCGATCGCGCCGGGCGACCTGATCCGCATCGGCAAATATGAGATTCTCGCCTCGTTCGAGGAGGAAGCAGCGCCCGAGCAGGCCGCCGCGCCGGAAGAAACCGCAATTCCCGATGCCCCGCCCGAGCCGGCGCCCGAGAATTTGACGGTGATGTGGGATTCGCTCGCCGACGGCAACAAGGTCGATTGGGCGCGCGGCGGCTTCGGCGTGAAGGTCGAGGCAGCCGCGCCAATCGCGGACGATGCCGGCGCCGACGCCCTCGTCGCGGCGCTGATCGAGGCGGCGGCGCTGGGCGGGACCGAGGTGCCGCGCAGCGCGGAGCTGGTGCGCAAGGTCGGCGGCCTGCTCAAGCGGCTGGTCTCGGGCCTCCTGGTCATGGTCGAGGCGCGGGCGCGGGCCAAGGCACAGATGGGCGCCGAGATGACCGGCCTGCAGCTCGAGGGCAACAACCCGATCAAGTTCGCGCGCTCGCCCGAACAGGCGCTGGCGCAGCTGCTGATGCCGCCCGAGCCGGGCTTCATGGACGCCGACAAGGCGGTCGAGGACGCCTTTATCGACCTCCAGTCGCATCAGGTCGCGACCCTGCGCGCGATCCCCGGCTCGTTGCGGGCAACGCTCGACCGCTTCTCGCCGGGCTCGATCCGCCGCCGCGCGGACTCTCTCGGCATATTGGGCCGGATCCTGCCCGCGATGCGCGACGCCGCCTTGTGGCGCAATTACGAGCGCGAGTTCGTGGCGGTGAAGAAGGAATCGGACGAGGCCTTCATGGAGGCCTTCTCCCGGGAGTTCCGCAAGGCCTATGAGCGCCAGCTCCGCGAGGAGAGCGAAATCAAATAGGGACAGTCCCTGTTTATTCCTTGTCGCCGTCGCCGACCGGCATCTCGGGGTCGGGCTCGCGGTTCACCGATTCGAACCAGACCATCTCGGTGCGCCAGCCGCGCTCGGCCGCCGCGCGCAGGAATTGCTGCTGCCAATCGGGTCCGCGCCGGCCGATCTCGGGCCGGACGAGGGCGGGCGGAAACGGCCCCCGGCCGGTCACCAGCAGCAAACCCGACCAGCCCTCATGGTCGAGATCGATGTGGAGCCGGTAACGGCCGTTGCCCTCGTCGCTGATCGGCCGGCCGTCCCGCGATGCGCCAAGCGCCCGTTCGAACGCGGCGCGGTTGTCGAGGAGCAGGGTGATCGCCCCGGACGGCTCGATCCCGAGCAGCGCGAAATCCAGGTTCGGATCGGCGAGGTCGAGGTCGACGAGGGCGTTGGCGGCGGCGGCGCCGGCATAGGGGCCGTCCGCCTGGATCGCCATCTCGAAGCGCGGTGTCGCCGCGGCGAGGCGGGAGCCGGACTCGGCGCGTAGCTGGCGGTAGCTGTCGAGCGCGGCACAGCCGGCCGGCGTGATCGGCGCGACGTCGCGGAATTCGAGCCTGACATTGCCAAGCCCGGCCGCGGCCAGCGCCCGGCCGATCTCGGCCTGCGCCGCCCCGCTGTTGCCGGCGACGCCGCGCATCGAGACCCGCATCGGCTCGCCCTCCTCGATGGCGCCGATATCGAGCCAGGTGCAGGGAACCGAGGGCAGCGCGGTGTCGATCGTCGAGCGCGCGAGCTCCGCCGGCGTGCGATTTTCAGGAGGCGGCAGCGCCTGGTTGCCGATCAT
>DASQFO010000054.1:0-4826 GCA_035633095.1 Allosphingosinicella sp.
TGGTTTCGTCCTTCATGATCCGGCCGCGCGGCAGGTTCTTGCCCCGCGCCTCGAGCTCGCGCCACGCGGCCAGCGCCTTCAGCCGCCCGAGCGCGTCGGGCCGGCGGGTCTGGATCTTGACGCGCTTCCAGGCGAGCGCCGGGTCGTTGAGATAATTTGCGGGGTCGGCGAGCCGCTCCATCTCCTGGTCGAGCCAGCCGCCGCGCCCCTCCCGCTTGAGCCGCTCGAGCATCTTGGGGAAAAGTTCGGCGAGGTGGGTGACGTCGCCGATCGCATAATCGATCTGGCGCTTGTCGAGCGGCCGCCGCGCCCAATCGGTGAAGCGCGCGCCCTTGTCGAGCACGCGCCCGAGCAGGCTTTCGACCAGATTCTGGTAGCCGACCTGCTCGCCGAGCCCCATCGCCATCGCCGCCACCTGGGTGTCGAACAGGGGATGGGGAGTGCCGCCGGTCAGGTTGAAGACTATCTCGATATCCTGCCCGCCCGCGTGGAAGACCTTCAGCACGCGCTCGTTGTTGACGAAAAGGTTCATCAGCGGCGTCAGGTCGATCCCCTCGGCCTTGGGGTCGATCGCCGCCGCTTCCTCGCTGTTCGCCACCTGGAACAGGCAGACGTCGGGCCAGAAGGTGTTCTCGCGCATGAACTCGGTGTCGACCGCGACGAAGGCGGAGCGGGCGAGTCGTTCGCAGAGTTTTTCGAGAGACTCGGAATCGGAAATGAGGGGGTGGATATGCATCTGGCCGTCCTCATAGCGGGGCCAATCCGGGAGACAAAGCGTGTTCCGGGGCGCGGCGTTCCGCTCCCCGATTTTTCTGTGGACGAAGGCGGCGTGGACCGTCTTGCGTTCATCAGCCGCTGGCGCGGTGCTACAATGACAAGAGCGCGATTTCGCGCTATGCTGATAGACATCCGGCACGACATCGGGGGAGAAGCCATGAAAAAGCGTCTCAAGCAGATCCTCCCATTTGCTATTACCCTGCTGCTGCTCGGCCTGGCCGGCGTTGCCGGCTATCTCATTGCCAGATGCGCCCCCTCGCTCTTCGGAACGAAGCCGCTGTTGATGGCGGCCTGCATTGTCGCCGCGATCGCGGTGGCAAGCCTGTTCGGCCAATATCTGGCCGGCACGGCCGATTACTTTCTGTCGATCGAGAATCCCCGGCCGCTCGACGACAATCTGGACACGATCACCATCCTGGGATGGGGTTTCGCCCGCCAGTCCAGCCGCAGCTGCACGGCCGATCTCGCCGGGCAGGGTTTTGCGGACGTCCGGTTGTTCGCGACCCGCAAGCAGGTGCTGGCATATTTGTTCTCGTTCGGATTCTGGCGGCCCGTCAGCATCGCGTGGCGCGGCAATGCCGGCCAGCACCCGCTCGGAGACGCGTGATGCCTATCGTTCCGATCGGCAAGCCGCTTGGGCCGGGCGACGTCATCGAGTGGGACAATTATCACAAGACCGGATGCTCGCATCTGTATCGTCGCGACGCGCTGCGCAGCGGCGATGCGGGGCGGGGTCGCGAGGACATCGCCGCCGCGGCGCGCGACGTGCGGCAATGGCTGCTGGCGGCCAAGGCCGCGGGCGTGCCGGTCCGCCCGGTTGGGGGCGCCTGGTCGCCCTCGAACATCCAGATCGTGCAGCACGGCTGGATGCTCAACACCCGCCGCTTCAACCGCTGCTTCCGGGTCGCCAAGCAGGACCTCTCGGAAGCGACGGGCATCGCGCCGGAGGCGCTGATGCTGGTCGAGGCCGGCGTGCAGATCGACGAGATAAACGATAAACTCGAGAGCGACGAAATGGGCCGCAGCCTGCGTTCCACCGGCGCGAGCAACGGGCAGACGCTGGCCGGCGCCTGCGCGACCGCGACCCACGGTTCCGTGCTCGCAGCGGGCGGCATCCAGGACCATGTCCGCGCCATCCAGATCGTGACTCCCGGCGGCGTCTTTTGGATCGAGCCGGCGGCGGGATTGATGAATGGCGACTTCATCGCGGAGACCGGCTCGACCGAGACGCTGCGCGACGACGAGGCCTTCGAGGCGGCCCTCGTCGCGGTCGGCTCGCTCGGCATCGTCACCGCGATGGTGATCGAAACGGTGCCCCGCTTTCTGGTGCGGCCGTACCTCAAGCTCATCGATTTCAGCCGCGAGGATCTCGAGGGACTGGCGAGGGGCGATTTCCTCGCCTTCTCAAGGAAGCACGGCCTGAAAGAGGACGAAGCGGGGAAGGCCTACGGCACGCCCTATTTCGTGATGGTCGTCGCCAACCCGCACAAGCCGTTCGGCAAGGCCACGGTCCGGTTCCTGTACGAGGAGGACTGGCGGGCCGGTCGCGAGCCCGAGAAGGACGCTGACAAGCTCGGCCAGGGCTACGATTCGTTCTCGATGCTGGGATGGGCGCTGCGCAACTTTCCCTGGGCCCGGGGCTGGCTCGTGCAGACCATCATGAAGCTGGCCGTCGGCAAGGGGGTCACCGACCCGGTTTACGCGACGTGGGGCGAGACGACCGAAACGCATGTGCCGCTCGCCGATATCTTCACCGGCGCGCTGTTTTGCGACCGCGCCGACCTGGTCCGCGCCTTCGAAACGGCGTGCGGGGCGTTCACCCGCGCCGGCGGCTCCACGGCGGCGACGCTGCGCTTCATGAAAGGCCCGCACGGGCTGCTCTCTCCGGCGCGCTGGGACAACAGCGCGGGCATAGATTTCGACGGGCCGGCAGGGAAGGAGACCGAGAGGGCCTTCATGGCAGTCGTCGCCGCGCTCGACGCCGAGGAGATTCCGTTCACGCGCCACTGGGGCAAGTTCAACGGACTCGACGCCGGCCGCGTCGAGCAGGACTATGGTGACGATCTGGTCCGGTGGAAGGGCGTCCGGGACCGATTGCTTCCCGATGCCGCCGACCGGAACCTATTCAGGGCGGACGACCTCGACAAAGTCGGCCTCACTCTCTAGCTGCGGGGTTGCCGCGCTTGACAAAGCGGCTTGGGTGAAGCGAAGCGCGCGATATTCTTCCCCATCTCATCCGTTCGAAAGCGACCGACGATGCACGCCTACCGTACCCACAATTGCGGAGAGCTCCGCGAAGCCCAGGTCGGCGAGCGCGTCAAGCTGTCGGGCTGGGTGCACAGGAAGCGCGACCACGGCGGCGTCCTGTTCGTCGACCTGCGCGACCATTATGGCCTGACGCAGATCGTCGCCAAAGCAGGTGGCAAGCCCCTAGAAATCCTCGAGCATTTGCGCGCCGAATCGGTGGTGACGATCGAGGGCGAGGTCGTCGCGCGCGGGCCTGAGGCGGCCAATCCCGGCATGGCGACCGGCGCGATCGAAGTCGTCGCGGACGAGGTCATCGTCCAGTCGGCCGCCGAGGAGCTGCCGCTCCCGGTCGCCGGCGAGGCCGAATATCCTGAGGAAATCCGGCTGCGCTACCGCTATCTCGACCTCAGGCGCGAGCGGCTCCATGCCAATATCGTGCTGAGGAGCCGGGTCATCGGCTCGATCCGGCGGCGGATGATCGAGCAGGGCTTCACCGAGTTCCAGACGCCGATCCTGACCGCTTCCTCGCCCGAAGGCGCGCGCGATTATCTGGTCCCGAGCCGTGTCCATCCGGGCAGGTTCTACGCGCTCCCGCAGGCGCCGCAGATGTTCAAGCAGCTGATCATGGTCGCGGGCTTCGACCGCTATTTCCAGATCGCACCCTGCTTCCGCGACGAGGACGCCCGCGCCGACCGCTCGCCCGGCGAATTCTACCAGCTCGATTTCGAAATGAGCTTCGTCACCCAAGACGATGTTTTCGAAGCGATCGAGCCGGTCCTCGCCGGCCTGTTCGAGGAGTTCGCGAACGGCAAGAGCGTGACGCCGGCGGGCCAATTCCCGCGCATCCCGTACAAGGAGGCGATGCTCAAATACGGCACCGACAAGCCCGATCTGCGCAACCCGATCCTGATCGCCGACGTCTCGGACCACTTCAGGGGCTCGGGCTTCGGCCTGTTCGCGCGCATCGTCGAGGACGGCGGCGCGGTCCGCGCCATCCCGGCGCCCGGCACCGCCGAAAAGAGCCGCAAATTCTTCGACGACATGAACGAATGGGCGCGCGCCGAAGGTCATGCGGGCCTTGGTTACATCACCCACAAGGGCGGCGAGCTCGGCGGCCCGATCGCCAAGAATCACGGCGAGGAGGCGACGAGGCGGCTGATCGCCGCGCTCGGCCTCGGCCCCGACGACGGCCTCTTCTTCGCCGCCGGCAGGCCCGATCAGGCCGCCCGGCTCGCGGGCGCGGCCCGGACGCGAGTCGGCGAGGAGCTCGGCCTGATCGAGGACAATGGCTTCAAATTCTGCTGGATCGTCGATTTTCCGATGTACGAATATGACGAGGAGACCAAGAAGGTCGACTTCAGCCACAACCCGTTCTCGATGCCGCAGGGCGGGCTCGAGGCGCTCGAGACGAGCGACCCCCTCGACATCCTCGCTTTCCAGTACGACATCGTCTGCAACGGGGTGGAATTGTCGTCGGGGGCGATCCGCAACCACCGCCCCGACATCATGTACAAGGCGTTCGAAATCGCCGGCTACGCCCGGGCCGACGTCGACAGCGATTTCGCCGGCATGATCAACGCCTTCAAATATGGCGCGCCGCCGCACGGCGGCTCGGCGCCCGGCATCGACCGGATCGTCATGCTGCTGGCCGGCGAGCCGAACCTTCGCGAGGTCGTGCTGTTCCCGATGAACCAGAAGGCCGAGGATCTGCTGATGAATGCGCCGGCCGAAGTGACGCCCAAGCAGTTGAAGGAATTGTCGATTCGCCTGGTGTCCGACGGCGCGCCCAAGCCCGCCTGAGG
>DASQFO010000055.1:0-5162 GCA_035633095.1 Allosphingosinicella sp.
GCGCGGCCTCAGGTTCCAGACCTCGGACGGGGTCGGCTGCGAGAGCTGCCACGGACCCGCCTCGGCCTGGCTGACGACGCATTATGCGGTCGGCGGCACCCACGCCGCCAACGTCGCGCGCGGGCTGGTGCCGCTCGAAAATCCGCGGGCGCGCGCCGGCCAATGCCTCAACTGCCATTTCGGCAGCGCCGATCCGGGCCAGTTCGTGACCCACCGAATCATGGCCGCCGGGCACCCCAGGATCAGCTTCGAGCTAGACCTGTTCTCGACGCTTCAGCAGCATCACAATCCGGACCGCGACTATGCCGGGCGCAAAGGCGCCGCCGACGGCACCCGGATGTGGGCGATCGGCCAGGCGATGGCGCTCGAGCGCTCGCTCAGCCTGTTCGCGACCGGCCTCGGGACCGAGGGCATCTTCCCTGAATTCTACTTCTTCGACTGCCATAGCTGCCACCGCCAGATTTCGGACGACCCCAGGTTCCGGCCGAGCGCGGCCGCCAATCCCGGCCGGCCGATCCCGTCGGGAATGCCGCCCTATAATGACGAGAACATGATCATGCTTGCCGCGGCGGCACGGGTGGTGGCGCCGGCGCTCGGCGCACGTTTCGAGCGCGACAGCCGCGCTTTCCATTTGGCGATGGCGCAGGGCCGCGCCCCGGCGGTGGCGGCCGCGGCGACGCTCAGGGCCAGCGCGCGGGCGCTCGCCGACGCTTTCGCCGCCGCGCCGATGGGCCGGCCGACCACGTTCGCGATCGTCGACACGATCACCAGCCAGGCGGTCAGCCCGCGCTTCACCGATTATGCCGGATCGGTGCAGGCGGTGATGGCGACCGACACCTTGCTGTCGGCTTTGGTCAACCAGGGCCACGTCCCGCTCGCCGCGGCCAACAACATAAGGGTCGACATCAACAGCGCCTATCGCGCGGTGCACGATCCCAATTCCTATGATCCGGGGAGTTTCCGGGCCAGCCTCGGGCGCGCGGCGGCGGCGATCAGAAGGTTGCGATGAAGCGTAGTACGTCCACGATCGCCATTGCCGCTCTGCTCCTCGCCTCGTGCGGCGGCGGTGGCGGCGGCGGCACCGCGACACCGGTTCCGGGGCCACCGGCGCCCGGCCAGCCTTTGCTCTACGCCGTACCCGCGCAACTCGCTCTGAGCGTGGCCGACGTCCAGCAGATCATCGCTCAGGGTGTCGCCGAAGCGCAGGCGCGCGGCCTGCCCGGCACGTTCGCGATTGTGGACCGGGTGGGCAACGTGCTCGCCGTGTTCACGATGGTGGGCGCCAATACCACCCTGTCGGTCCCGGCAAGCCCAAGCGGGGTCAACCACGATTTGCAGGGGCTCTCCTTCCCAATGGCGGCGGCCGCGGGCGCGATCGCGAAGGCGATCACCGGCGCCTACCTCTCGTCAAGCGGCAACGCCTTCTCAACCAGAACCGCCAGCCAGATCGTGCAGCAGCATTTCCCGCCCTCGGCGGCAGCGGCCGGTCTCGAGAGCGGGCCCCTGTTCGGGGTGCAGTTCAGCCAGCTGCCCTGCTCGGACCTCGCGGCGCGGTTCGGCGTGGTCGGGCCCGGCGCCCTGATCGGCCCCAAGCGCTCGCCATTGGGGCTGTCGGCGGATCCCGGGGGCTTCCCGCTCTACCGGAACGGCGTCGTCATCGGCGGCATCGGCTTCATGGGCGACGGCGTCTACGGCTTCGACCCCGAAATCCAGGATGTCGACAGCGACGACGAGGAAGCGATCGCGCTCGCCGCGACCGCGGGCTTCCAAGCGCCCGACGACATCCGCGCCAACCGGATCACCGTCGACGGCACTTCGCTGCGCTACAGCGACGCGGCGCCGGCCGATCTCCAGACCAACCCGGCCGCCGCGCCCGGATTCGTAACCCTCATCCCCGGCGCCGGCACGCTGACGCCGGTGAACGGCTATTTCGCCGGCCTGGTTCTGCCCGGCCAGGCCTACGGCACCGAGGCCTCGGGCATCCGCGCCGCGACCGCGGCCGAGTTCGCAAATCCCGACGCCTTCGTCCTGACCGACGGCGCCGGCGCGAACCGCTACCCGATCGTCGCCGGCACCGCGCCGGCCGGAGCGCAGCTGAGCGCGGCCGAGGTGCGCGCGATCCTCGAAGAGGCGTTCAAGATCATGAGCGCGGCGCGCGCGCAGATCCGCCGACCGCTCGACAGCCGCGCCCAGGTCTCGATCTCGATCGTCGACACCAACGGGTCGGTGCTCGGCATCGTCCGCTCGCCCGACGCGCCCATCTTCGGCACCGACGTGTCGCTGCAAAAGGCTCGGACGGCGATGTTCTTCTCGGCCGCCTTCGCCGGAGCAGACCTCACCGCCAACACCAGCCCCGAAGTCCCGAGCTTCGTGCCGCGCGCGCGCGCCTTCTTCAACGATCCGGCCGCCTTGACTGGCCGCAACGCTTTTTCCAACCGCGGCCACGGCAATGTCTCGCGGCCCTATTTCCCCGACGGCGAACTCGGCCGCCCGCCCGGCCCGTTCTCGCGTGCCGTCGCCGAGTTCAACCCCTTCTCGACCGGTCTCCAGTCGGCGCTGATCGTCGGCAATATCGGCGCGCACGTGACTTTCGTCATGTCCGGCGTCGGGGACACGCCGCAGCAATGCACCCAGAATCCCGCGCCCAATCGCCTCGCCAACGGCATCCAGATCTTCCCGGGCTCGGTGCCGATCTACCGCGGGAACACGCTTGTCGGGGGCATCGGCGTCTCCGGCGACGGCATCGACCAGGACGACATGATCAGCTTCCTGGGCCTCCACAATGGCGGCCTGAGGCTCGGCGGCGTCAATAACGCGCCGATCGCGATCCGCTCCGACCAGATCGTCGTTCCCGTCGCCGGCTCGAGCGGCGTGCGGCTGCGCTGGGTCGGCTGCCCGTTCAATCCGTTCCTGGGCTCGAACGAGCAGAATGTCTGCCAGGGAAAGTGAGCGTCGCGGCCGCCCTCCTCGCGCTGATGGCGTCGACCAACCTCCAGGATTCCCCCGTGCCCGCGCCGCTGCCCGAAGACGCCACTGAAGCGCCGGTGCCGCCGTCGGAAGAAGCGTTGATCGAAGGCCGGCGGCGGCCCGACATCAGGCACGACCTCCCCGAGCCGGTCAACCAGGTCAATCCGGGCGCGGTCCGCCAGCCCCCGCCCGAGGCTTTTCCGGAAGCGCATCTCGCGGTCCCCGACCGGTGGCGCCTGTCGGAATCGCTGGGGCTGGTCCGCAGCCGCTGGTCCGATCCCTACAACCAGAATTTGCTGAAGGGCGACGTGCCCATCTGCCTGCCGACCGAGGAGGAGCAGGCGCGCCGCCGCGCGGCCGGGATCGCGCGTTGCGCGACGCCGCGCTTTTTGGGCCTCACCGGACATGACTGGTTCTTCGTCGTCAACGCCGTTTCCGACACCGTGATCGAGCCCCGCACCTTCCCGATACCGGTGGGCGTCCAGACCACCCAGCGGCCGGGCTCGAACGACGTGTTCGGCCGCAACCACAGCCTGGTCCTGTCGCAGACCTTCATCGCCAGCGTCGCGTTGATCAAGGGCAGCACCGCCTTCGTGCCGCCGCATATCGAGTATCGGCTGACGCTCGCGCTCAACGCCAATTATGTCGACGTCGGCGAGCGCCGGGTGCTGTTCGTCGAGCCCTCGCGCGGCACCGACCGCACCGATTATGCGCTCGGCGTCCAGGAAGCCTTCATCGACTATCATATCAGGAACGTCTCGGACCGGTTCGACTTCGACTCCGTCCGCGTCGGCATCCAGCCCTTCCAGTTCGATTTCCGCGGCTTCCTGTTCCAGGACCAGCAGCTCGGAATCCGGCTGTTCGGCAACCGCGACAACAACCGCTTCCAATATAATATCGCGGCGATCTGGCGGCTCGAAAAGGACACCAATTCGGGCCTCAACAACCTGTTCCAGAGCCCTCGCGACGACTGGATCCTGCACGCCAATCTGTTCCGCCAGGATTTCCCGTTCGTCGGCCTGACCAGCCAGGCGAGCCTGACCTGGAACATGAATCGCGAGCGCGGTGAGATCGAGGTCGACGACAACGGCTTTCCGGTCCGCCCCGCCCTTTTCGGCAACCTTCGCGCGCGCAATTACGACGCTTTCTACATCGGCTATTCGACCGACGGGCGGATCGGCCGGATCAACTTCACCAGCTCGGCCTACGCGCTTCTGGGCTCGGACCGGCGCAACGTCTTCACCGACCGCAACGCCCGGCTGCAGAGCTTCTTCTTCGCCGCCGAGCCCAGCTACGACTTCAACTGGATCAGGGTGCGCGGCGCGGCCCTGTTCGCGAGCGGCGACGGCGATCCATACGACAATGTCGAGCGCGGCTTCGACACTATCTTCGAGAACCCGATCTTCGCCGGCGCCGACACCAGCTACTGGATCCGCCAGACCATCCCGTTTGCCGGCGGCGCGCGCGCGGTATCGATGAACGGCCGCAACGGGCTTCTCGTCAACCTCCGCTCGTCGAAGGAGCAGGGCCAGTCCAACTTCGCCAATCCGGGCACGATGCTGCTCGGCGTCGGCGCCGATCTCGATTTGACGCCGCGCTTGCGCCTCTCGGGCAACGTTAATCACCTCTGGTTCCACCGCACTCGCATCCTCGAGGAATTGCGGATGCAGGGCACGATCCGCCGCGACATCGGCTGGGACGTGAGCGCCGCCGCGATCTGGCGGCCGCAAATGACCCAGAACATCGTCTTTCGCCTGTCGGCGGCGGTGCTCCACGCGGGTACCGGCTTCCGCGACCTGTTCGCGAACACGAACCGCGACCGGCGTTACTATTCCGTCCTGTTCAACGCGATCGTGACCTATTGATGCGCCGCTCGCTCCCAAAGTGGGTCTGGATCCCCGCTTTCGCGGGGATGACGATCATGGCTGTGCTGTCCCAATCCGTCGGCGCGTCGGAGAAGGAAGCGCCGGTGGTCCGCGACTATAGCCTGGTCCGCGCCGCGCCCGCGCCGCGCACCCAGGAATCGCCCGACGCCGACGCCAAGAGCCGTGGCTGCGTCAGCTGCCACACCGCCAGCGACGCGCACACCATGCACCGCTCGCCGGCGGTCGTCCTGGGCTGCGTCGACTGCCACGGCGGCAATCCCGCGATCGCCCGCCCGGCAAATTCGACGCAGGGCGGATCGGCCTATGTCG
>DASQFO010000056.1:0-1514 GCA_035633095.1 Allosphingosinicella sp.
CCGGCGCCGTCCGGATAATGGAACCAGAGCGCGTCGCCTGCGCGCTTCACTTGCTCGCCCGCCACCGCCCGCGCCTGGATCACGTCCTCCGCGCCCTTGGCGGGCGGCGCCTTGGAGAGAAGCAGCATCAGCCGGTTGGGCTCGTCCTCCGCGGCCCTGAGGAAGGGGTTGCCGGGTGGATATTGTGCCCATTGCGCCGCGGTGCGGACGATCACGGGCGAGTCGAAGCCGAAGCGTTTGGCGACGGCGTCTTCGAGTGTTTTCTCGAGCGCGTCGGGCGTGCCGTCGGCGATGAAAACGACGTTGCCGCTCTGGATATAGGTCGCGACGTCGCGCCAGCCGAGCTCCGCACAGAGCGCGCGCAGCTCCGCCATGGGCAGCTTGCGCCCGCCCACATTCACCGCCCTGAGCAACGCGACCATCCGCCCCATCCATGCATCTTAGCGAATAATTGACCTTCGTCTGCCCTTGACGCCCGCATGGTCGCTCCGCCACTAGCCCCCATGGAAATCGCAAGCGCAATCCAGCGGCGGGGCCTCCTGTTCGTGCTGTCGAGCCCCTCGGGCGCGGGCAAATCGACGATCGCGCGGATGCTGATGGCGACGGACGACGGCGTCGCCATGTCGGTTTCCGCCACCACCCGCCCGATCCGCCCCGGCGAGGGAGACGGCGAGGATTATCATTTCGTCACCGACGCGAGGTTCGACGAGATGGTCGCGGCCGGCGAGTTTCTGGAATGGGCGCACGTCTTCGGCCATCGCTACGGCACTCTGAAAAGCGAGGTGATGAAGGTGATCGAGGGCGGCCGCGACGTTCTCCTCGACATCGACTGGCAGGGCACGCAGCAATTGAAGCAGGTCGATCCCGACATCGTCCGCGTGTTCATCCTGCCGCCCTCGATGGACGAGCTGGAGCGGCGGCTGCGCGCGCGCGGCACCGATTCGGACGAGGTCATCCACCGCCGCATGGACCGCGCCGAAGCCGAGATCAGCCACTGGGCCGAATATGATTATGTGCTGATCAACAACGACGCCGAAAAATGCCGCGAGCTGGTCCACAACATCTTGAAGGCCGAACGGCTCAAGGCGACGCGCCGCGTCTTCCTGCACGATTTCGTCCGCGAGCTGATCGGCTAGCCGGGCCCGGGCCGGGACATTTTGCAGGTCGCCGGCGTTCACCAGGCATAAGCGCGTCCCATTTCCGGAGCCTCCTTATGCGCCGCCTGATCCTTGCCGCGTCCCTGTTCGTTGCCGCCTGCGCCATGACGAACGCCGGCGGCCCGCCGGCGGCGCGGCAGGTGGCGCCGATCCTGACCGGCCCGGAGGCGCACGACGCGTCGAGCTTCGCCCGCCCGGAGATCGCCCGCGTCACCCATGTCGCGCTCGATCTCGACGCCGATTTCGAGGCCCGCCGCATGGCCGGCACCGCGACCCTCGACATCGTGGCGGCGCCGGGCGCCGAGGAGATCATCCTCGATTCCAGGGGGCTGGAGATCGAGCGGATCACCGACTCAG
>DASQFO010000057.1:0-2408 GCA_035633095.1 Allosphingosinicella sp.
CGGTGGCGGCGGTGGCGGTTTCCGCAGCGGCGGCGGCGGTGGTGGCGGAGGTGGCTTCGGCGCCCCGCGCGGCGGTGGCGGCATGCCCCCGCAGGTCGTTGGCGAGGCCAAGGGCATCGTCAAATTCTTCAACGGCCAGAAAGGCTTCGGCTTCATCGTCCGCGACGATGGCGGCGAGGACGTCTTCGTCCATATCAGCGCGGTCGAGCAGGCCGGGCTCACCGGCCTCGCCGAGGGCCAGCCGCTCGAATTCACCCTGGTGGACCGCGGCGGCCGGGTGTCGGCGACCGACCTCAAGATCGAGGGCGATCCGCTCCCGGTCGAGGATCGCGGCCCGCGCGACCGCGCGGGTCCGGGCGGCGGCGGCGGCGGCCCGCAGCGCGAGCTGACCGGCGAAAAGGCGAGCGGCACGGTCAAGTTCTTCAACGCGACCAAGGGCTTCGGCTTCATCACCCGCGACGACGGCCAGCCCGACGCCTTCGTCCATATCTCGGCGGTGGAGCGGGCCGGCATGGTGTCGCTCAACGAAGGCGACCGGATCTCGTTCGAGCTCGAGGTCGACCGGCGCGGCAAGACCGCGGCGGTGAACCTGGTCCCGACCCAGTAAGCCTAACAGGCTCGCAAGCAAAAAGGCGGCGGCCGGAAGGCTGCCGTTTTTTTGTGCTTATTTTTCCGTCAACCATTGCTGGCGACCCCGCGTCCACCTTTGCCGTTTACCAAGGCGGGCATGGAAAGCGTGCTGCTCGCGGCCGCCCTTTTGGCGGCCGCACCGACACAATCGCCGGTCAACGAACCGGTCAGCCCGGTAGCGCTCAACGAGCGCTGCTTCCGGCTGATGGCCGATCTGGCCGAGGATGAGGATCCCAGGATCCGATCCCTCGGCCGGATGGCCGCGCAATATTTCCTGGGCCGGCTCGACGCGGCCCGTCCCGGCTTCGATTCCGCGGCGGCGCTCGACGCCGACGCGCCGCAGGGCGGCGAACGCGCGCAGCTGCTCGGCCGCTGCGGCGACGCGATGCAGGCTGGCGGGCGCGACTTCCGCTCGATCGGCCAGCAACTCGCTCCCCCGACCCGCCCCACCATTTAGGTCACCATCCTCTTCAGCGTTTCGATCGTGTCGGCCTCGTCGGCCGGCTTGTCGGTCCGAATCCGCGAGATGCGCGGGAAGCGCATGGCGAGGCCCGATTTGTGGCGCTTCGAGAGGTGGATCGAATCGAAGGCGACTTCGAGCACCAGGCTCTTCTCGACCTCGCGGACCGGACCGAAGCGCTCGATCGTGTGATTGCGCACGAAGCGGTCGAGCCATTTCAGCTCCTCGTCGGTGAAGCCGAAATAGGCCTTGCCGACCGGAAGCAGCTCGCCCTCCGCGCTCCAGCAGCCGAACGTATAATCGGAATAATAAGACGAGCGCTTGCCGCTGCCCCGCGCCGCGTACATCAGGACGCAATCCGCGCCCAGCGGATCGCGCTTCCATTTGTACCACAGCCCCGCTTTGCGGCCCGCGACGTAGGGACTGTCGCGCCGCTTCAGCATCACCCCTTCGATCGAAGCGTCGCGGGCGCCGGCGCGGATGGTCTCGAGCGCGTCGAAATCCCTGGCGTTGATTAAAGCGGAGAGGTCGAACCGACCGGCATCGAGCCGCTCCACGAACGCCTCCAGCCGGATGCGGCGCTCCATCAGCGGTAGCGCGCGTAAGTCCTCGGCTCCGTCGAACAGGATATCGTAGAGGCGCACGAAGGCCGGATAGTCGCCCAGCATCTTCGCCGAGACGGTCTTGCGGCCGAGCCTTTGCTGGAGGGCGTTGAAGCTGGCAGCCCCCGTCGATTCAAGACCCTCACCCTGCGCCTCGCCCTTGACGAGCAGCTCGCCGTCGAGGACGCCTTCCGCATCGAACGCTTCGGCGATTTCGGGGAAGCTCCTGGTGACGTCGTCGCCGGCGCGGCTGTAGAGCCGGGTCTCGCCGCCGGCGCGGACGAGCTGGACGCGGATGCCGTCCCACTTCCATTCGGCGGCATAATCGTCGAGCGAGACCCTCACCTCCTCGAGCGCATGAGCGAGCATGAACGGGCGGAAGACCGGGACGTTCTTCGCGGTCGGCTGGCCGCCGCGCCCTTCGGCCCAGGCGAAGATCGGCAGATATGGCGGGCCGATGCCGTGCCAGACCTCCTCGACGGCGTCGACGTCGAGGCCGAAGCCTTCAGCCAGCGCGACCTTGGCGAGACGGGCGGAAATGCCGATGCGAAGCGCGCCGGTGGCGAGCTTCAGCAGCGCGAAGCGGCCGCTGGCGTCGAGATGGTCGAGCATGGTCGCGAGCGCCCCCGGCGCCTCGGCCCGGCTCAGCGATGCCAGCCGCTCGACGACATTGGAAAGGCGCAGCGTGCCGTCGTCGAGATCGGCGGGCTTTCCCT
>DASQFO010000058.1:0-2183 GCA_035633095.1 Allosphingosinicella sp.
CGCCTCGGCCAGCGCGGCATAGGCCGGATCTTGCGGCGCCTGTCCCTTGCCGAAGCTGCGCATGTCGCCGTCCGCCTTGCTCCAGATCGAATGAAGCGATCCCAGCATTCCGGATCGCTCGGCGGGGCCGGCGGCAATCCATTGTTCGCACAAGGACGCGCGTTCGATCCCGTTTTTCGTTCCCCACCCGCTGTTGAGAAGGCCAAGGTCGCGAAGGCCGGCGAGGTCGAAGCGCTCGTCGGCGCATTCGGCGGCGATGACGGCATCGATGTCGCCCAGAGGGAGGCCGAAGACGAGCCGCAGCCGCGCCTCGACGCCTTCGCGCGGTCCCAAGGCCGCCATCGCCTCGGGCGCCGCCGCGCAGGCCTTGAGGAAGCCCTCCGCGCCGCCCTCGCCGAGCCTCAGGCTCAGCGCCTGGACGTCGCGGATCAGCGGTTGGTCGCCCCCCTCCTCGGCGCCGACGAGCAGCTCGGCGAGCGTCGCGCGGGCGAGCGCCTGCTCCTCGCGGCCCTCGAGCGGGCGGAAGCCGGGGATCAGCCCCGCTTCCGACGGAAACGCCGCGAGCAGGCTCTGCGCGAAGGCGTGGATGGTCTGGACGCGCAAGCCCCCGCCGGTCGCGTCGAGGACGCGCGCGAACAGGGTGCGGGCGCGCTCGCGCGCCTCCGGTCCCGGGTCTTCGCCGAGCGCGACCAGCTCGTGGCCGAGCTCGGCGTCCTTCAAGCGCACCCAATAAGCCAGCCGCGCATGGATCCGCCCCGCCATCTCGGCCGCGCCGGCCTTGGTGAAGGTCAGGCAAAGGATCGAAGCCGGATCGACCCCCGACAGCAGCAGGCGAAGCACGCGGGCGGTGAGAACGTGGGTCTTGCCGGTCCCCGCCGACGCCGACAGCGCCGCATGGTCGCGCGGATGCGAAGCGCGGAGCTGATCGCCTTCGAGCTGGGCAAGGGGTTTCAGGCGGTTGGACATGAGCGCCGACGCTAGCGCCGATCGACCGTCCAGTCACCTTGGCGACAGGCGTTTAGAAGATGAATGCCCCCGCGATGTCAGGCGGAAGGGCCGAACAGGGGCAGCGTCTCGACGCCCAGCGCGCCTTCGATTTCGAGCAGCCTCAGCTTGGTCGCCCGGCCGCCAGGCGCCGAGAAGCCGCCCATCCTGCCGTCGGCGCCGGTGACGCGGTGGCAGGGGATTACGATCGGCCAGGGGTTGCGGCCCAATGCCTGGCCGACGGCGCGCGCCTGGCCGGGGTCGCCGAGCCGCGCCGCGATCGCGCCGTAGGTGTCGGTCGATCCCGCCGGAATCGCGCGGGTCTCGCGATAGACGGCGCGGTCGAACGCCCCTGTTGCGCGCATGTCGAGCGCGAGATCGGCGAAATCGTCGGCCGCGCCTTCGAGGAAAGCCGCGATCCGCGCCATCGCGTCGGCGATCGCCGGCGGGGGGCTGCCCTCAGCCAGGCTCGGGAACCGCCGGCGCAGCCGCGCCAGCGCGGCGGCCTCCGCCGCCTCGGGAAGCTGCAGCCCCAATATCCCGGCCGGACCCCAGGCGATCCCGCAGGCGCCGATAGCTGTCCCGAACAGGGCGAATCCGGTTGCGGTCATGGCGCCAGCCTAGCCCATCGGGCACCGATTTCCCTCTCGAATATTCCGACCATAACGCCCCCGCAACTTCTTGACAGGGCGGCCTGCGCCTTTAGTCTGCGCCCGTCCGAAGAGCACCGACGCCATTGCTGGCTGCCTGGGTCGGGGGCCACTCGCTGGACAAGGGGAGAGTGTGCATGAAACCCACGCGTAAACTGAGCCGGCGATCGTTCCTCGGGCGAGTCGCGGGCGGCGCGATCGTCGGCGGCGGCGCGTTAGTGATGCTGAGCGGGACGGCCGAAGCGGTCCAGACCGATTCCGACAGCGGACCCAATTCCGATCCTCCCGGCGGCGGACGCGGCACCCGCACCGGCGTCACCGACAGCGACAGCGGCCCGAATTCCGATTCTCCGGGCTACGGGCGCGGACGACGCACCTCCGGGATCACCGACAGGGATACCGGCCGTTATTCCGATCCGCCCGGCAACGGCCGCGGCAGGCGCCGCAGCGGCATCACCGATGGCGACGCGGGCGGCAACGCCGATCCGGCCGGCAACGGCCGCGGCCGGCGGCGCGGGCGCTGCACCGGCCTCACCGACAGCGACAGCG
>DASQFO010000059.1:0-4030 GCA_035633095.1 Allosphingosinicella sp.
AAGGCCGGCGCCCTGCCAGAGACGGATTTTGCCCATGAAGACCTCCCCTGACCAAATCGGACCCAGGCCGATTTCAACGCGGGACAACCTGTGCCGAACCCGTCTGCTTGGCGAGTCGCAATCCGAATGGCGCCGCCGGAATCGGCGAGATTTTATGTTATTGTTGCATCGAAACGACAGCGAAGCTGCACGAGCCGTATCGCGCGACGGCCGAAAGGGTGCAGCCGCGCCGAAAAGAACGGATCAGGCCGCGCCTTCGATCGTCTCTACCGTGAGCTGGTCGTTGGTGTAGACGCAGATGTCGGCGGCGACCTTCATCGCCTTGCGCGCAATCGTCTCCGCGTCATCCTCATAGTCGAACAGCGCGGTCGCGGCGGCGAGCGCGAAATTGCCGCCCGAGCCGATCGCCGCGACCCCGCTCGCGGGCTCGAGCACGTCGCCATTGCCGGTCAGGATCAGGGTCACGTCCTTGTCGGCGACGATCATCATCGCCTCGAGGTTTCTGAGATACTTGTCGGTCCGCCAGTCCTTGGCGAGCTCGACCGCGGCGCGCATGAGCTGGCCGTGATGCTGCTCGAGCTTCTTTTCGAGCCGCTCGAACAGGGTGAAGGCGTCGGCGGTGGCACCGGCGAAGCCGCCGATCACCGAGCCGTCGCCCAATCGGCGCACCTTCTTGGCGTTTGGTTTGATCACCGTCGATTGCAGCGACACCTGGCCGTCGCCGGCGACCACCGCCTTGCCGTTCTTGCGCACCCCGATGATCGTCGTGCCGTGCCAGACTTCCATGCTTCGCTCCCGCTCGTTCATTCGCTTCTATCTGGGGGCGTCGCCCCCGCCCTGCAATGGCGGCCGAATCCCGGCTTCCGCCGCGCGCGGCTTTCGGTAAAACTAGGCCGATATAGATAACCGAAACGGTACAAAGTAGGAAAGCTGTTTTTCGCGAGCGAGGCTCGCTAAGCTGCGCGGGATGGAGCTCGTCGTCCTCCTCCTGTTTTTGGGCATGCTCGCTTTGTTCGTCTCGAACGGCGGCCTCAAGACGCGGATCGGGCGGCTCGAGACGCGGCTCGACGCGCTGGGGGCGGGAGAGGCCGCGCCCGCGCCGCCGCCTGCCGACCTCGATCCGGGCGACGCGCGTGATTGGCCCGCCGCGCCCGAAGCCCCTCCCAAAGTGGTCTCCTTCGACTGGCAGCCCGACGAAGCCCTCGAGGAGGAAGCGGCGCGCCCGGAGACGCTCGGCGGATTGTTCGAGCGGCTGGTGGCCGGGCGCCTGCTGATCTGGCTCGGCGGCGTCGCCCTCGTGCTCGCGGCGGTGTTCCTGATCCGCTACTCGATCGAGCTCGGGCTGATGACGCCGGCGGCGCGGATGACCGGTGCGGCCCTGTTCGGCCTCGTCCTGCTCGGCGCCGGCGAATATGCGCGTTCGGGACGGCTCCTCGCCGACGACCCGCGCATCGCCCAGGCGCTGGTCGGGGCCGGCGTCGCCGTGCTCTACGCGACCGCCTATGGCAGCCATGTCCTCTACGGCCTGATCGGCACCGGCACCGCGTCGACGGCGATGCTGGCGGTCACCGCCGCCGCCCTGGTCCTGTCGCTCCGCCACGGCGCGCCGACCGCGGTGATGGGGCTGGTCGGCGGCTTCCTGACGCCTGTGCTGGTCGGCAATCCGAATGCGGGCGCGGTCTCCCTGCTCGCTTATCTGGCCCTGCTCAACCTCGCTTTGTTCACGATCGCCTGGCGGCGCGGCTGGACCTGGCTCGCGGCCGCGGCGGTGGCGCTCAGCTTCCTGTGGACCGGCTATCTCCTGACCCGGCCGCCGCAGGACGCGCTCGCCGCGGGCCTGTTCGTGATCCTGCTCGCGCTCGCCGCCTCGCTGGTCCGGCCGGGCGAGGGCAGGCAATTGAGCCTGATCCATCCGCTCGCGCTCGGCATCGCCCAGCTTTCGCTGCTGGTCGCGCGGACCGATCTGGGCGTGCTCGCCTGGGCGCAATTTGGGGCGTTGAGCGTGGCGGCGATCGTGCTGGCGATGTTGAGGCCCGAATATCGATACGCGCCGCCGCTGGCGCTCGGCCTGGCGCTGGCGCTGCTCGCCGCCAAGGCGTCGACGGGCCGGGACGAATACGTCCCGCACGCCGCGATCGGCATCACCTTGTTGTTCGGCGCCGGCGGACTTGCGCTGACCTTCTGGCGGAACCGGCCGGTCTGGACCGCCATCGCCGCCTTCGGCTTCGCCGGCCCGGTCCTGATCGTCCGCGCCCTGCGGCCGGACCTGCTCGAATTGACCGCCTGGGGCGCGCTGATGGCGGCTCTCGCGGTCGGGCCGGCTGTGCTGGTCTGGGCAAATCGCAAGTCGGCCTCGGGCGAGCTGCCGCCGAGCCCTTCCCTGCTGATGGCGAGCGCGTCCGCCGCCTTGCTCGCGGGGGCGGCGGTTTGGGACCTCGCCTCGCCCGATCTCGTCGCCACCGGCTGGTTGGCCATCGCATTGGCGCTGGCGCTGGTCGCGCGACGGCTGGACGACCTCGCGCCCGACATCGTCGCGCTGGCCGCGGCGGCTGCCGGCGTCGTCCGCGCGCTCTTCATGGTGCCGGACTTGTGGAACGCTCTGCTAAGCGGGTTGATCGGCGTCCCGGTCACCGCCGCCGGTCTGCCCGATGCCATGACCGGCCTCTATGCGCTCGCGCTTCCCGCCTTGCTGCTCGCCGCGCTGCATCTCGCGCTGCCGCCGCTGCCGCCGCGCGCGCGGTGGGCGCTTCCGGCGCTCGCAGGTCTGTTCGCGACCGCCGCCGCCTATGTCTGGTTCAAGCAGGCGTTCGGGCTCGCCGATTGGAAGGATTTCGCCGCGCGCGGGATGCTCGAACGGACGCTTCTGACTCAGGCGCTGTTCGCCGCCGGCTGGCTGCTCGGCGCCGGATTCGTGCGCCCGCCGCGGCTCGATCCCGCCGCCGTCCGCTGGGTCGCAACCCTGTTCACCGCGCTTGCCGCGGCGCGGCTGATCTTCTTCGACATCCTGCTCTTCAATCCGGCGCTGGTGGAGCAGCGGGTGGGCGCGCTCCCGGTCCTCAACCTGATCCTCCCCGCTTATCTGCTCAGCGCCTTCTGGCTCTATGCGGCGCGGCGGCGCTCGGATGCGGCGACCCGTTCGGGCTTCTGGCTGGTCGCCTTCTTCGGCGTTTTGACGATCGGGGTCGCGCTGATGGTGCGGCAGGCCTTTCAGGGCCCGATCCTGACCGGCCCCGAAATGCCGATCGCCGAATTCTACTCCTATTCGCTGGCCGGGATCCTGGTCGCGATCGGCCTCCTCGTCGCCGGCATGCGGCTGCCCGACAAGGCGCTGCGGCTCGCCGGGCTGCTCCTCTTGACCGCGACCATCGTCAAGGTCTTCCTGGTCGACGCGTCCGAGCTCGAGGGCGTGCTCCGCATCCTCTCTTTCCTGGGCCTCGGCATCGCCCTGATCGGCATCGGCCGGCTCTATGGGCCCATATTGCGCGCGGAAAGGAGCGGCACGTGACGGACGAGGAGGACCGGGCCGAAATCGGCGCCGCGGTCGACGAGATGTACGCGATGATCTCTGGCCCCAAAGGCCCGCGCGACTGGTCGCGGCAAGAAAATTGCTTCCACCCCGACGCCCGCCAGATCCGCACCTGGGTCGACGCCGAGGGGCGGCCCGCGGCCAAAATCATGGGCCTCGACGATTATGAGCGGGATACGACGCCCTTCTTCGCGGAGAACGACTTTTACGAGCTCGAGATCGGCCGCCGGATCGACCTGTTCGGCAACATCGCCCAGGTCTGGAGCGCGTACGAGGCGCGCACCGCGCTCGGCGACGGGAAGCCCGAGCGGCGCGGGATCAATTCGATCCAATTGTTCCGCGACCCCGACCTAGGCTGGCGGATCGTCGCTATGCTTTGGGACAATGAGCGCGAAGGCGTAAGCCTGCCCGCGCTGTGATGGTCGGGGCGACTGGATTCGAACCAGCGACCCCCACACCCCCAGTGTGATGCGCTACCAGGCTGCGCTACGCCCCGACCAAGGG
>DASQFO010000060.1:0-6123 GCA_035633095.1 Allosphingosinicella sp.
CATGACGGGCGCGGCTTCGCTTTCTACACCAATTGCGAAAGCCGCAAGGGGAGCGAGATCGCCGCCAATCCGCGCGCGGCTCTGCTCTTCCATTGGAAGTCGCTGCGCCGCCAGGTGCGGATCGAAGGGACGATCGAGCCCGTCCCCGATGCCGAAGCGGACGCCTATTTCGCCTCCCGCCCGCGCGACGCGCGGATCGGCGCCTGGGCGTCGGACCAGTCGCGCCCGCTCGAGAGCCGGGCGCTGTTCGAGGCGCGCTACGAACGATTGGTGAGCGAGTTCGAAGGCAAGGACGTCGGCCGCCCGCTTTATTGGCGGGGCTATCTCGTCGCGCCCGAGCGGATCGAATTCTGGACCGATCGCCCGCACCGCCTGCACGAGCGCCGCCTGTTCACGCGCGGGCCCGGCGGCGGCTGGGAAGAAAGCCTGCTCTACCCATGAGCGACAGCCATCAGCAGCGTTCGTCGCTGACCACGCGCGCGGCGCTCGCCAGCGTGGCGATCGCTCTGTTCCTGCTCGTGCTCAAGGCCTATGCCGCGATCGAGACGGGTTCGGTGGCGATGCTGGGCTCGCTTGCCGACACCGGTCTCGATCTGGTCGCCTCGCTCGTCACCTTGTTCGCGGTGCGCGTCGCCGCCATGCCGGCGGACCGCGACCATCGCTTCGGCCATGGCAAGGCCGAGGCGCTGGGAGCATTGGCTCAGGTCGTCTTGATCTCGATCTCCGCGATCGTGATCGGCTGGCGCGCGGTCGATCGGCTGATCGCCGGCGCGCAGACCGCCAATGCCGATTCCGGCATCGCCGTTTCGATCGTCGCATTTGCCGCCACGCTGGCCTTGGTCGCCTATCAGCGCTCGGTGATCGCCCGCACCGGCTCGGTCGCGATCCGCACCGACAATGTCCATTATCAGAGCGACCTTCTGCTGAACCTGTCGGTGATCGCCGCCTTGGTGCTCGACCAATATCTCGGCTTCACCGGCGCCGACCCCCTGTTCGGCCTCGGCATCGCCGCCTGGCTGCTGTGGGGCGCGTGGAGGGCGTCGAGCCGCGCGTTCGATCAGCTGATGGACCGCGAATGGCCCGAGGAAAAGAGGCAGCGCTTCCTCGCCGTCGCGGCCCGCCATCCCGAGGCACGCGGCATTCACGACTTGAGGACGCGCAGCAGCGGAACCCACGATTTCGCCCAGTTCCACATCTGGATCGACCCGAAGATGAGCGTCGCGCAGGCGCACGACGTGGTCGAGGAGATCGAGACCGAGCTTGGCGGTGAATTCCCCGGTTGCGAGGTGCTGATCCATCTCGATCCCGAAGGCCAGGTCGACCATCCCGGCAACGTCCTCAAAGAGACCGACGAAACCAAGGAGCCGATCCCCGAATGACCCAGTTGCGCATCGTCCAGGTCGACGCGTTCGCCGACCGCCCTTTCACCGGCAATCCGGCTGCGGTGATGCCGCTGGACGCATGGCTGGCCGACGAGGTTCTCCAGGCCATCGCGATGGAGAACAATCTCGCCGAAACCGCGTTCACGGTCCCCGCGGACGGCGGTGACGCGGATTACGAACTGCGCTGGTTCACGCCGGCGACCGAGGTCGTGATGTGCGGCCATGCCACGCTCGCCAGCGGCCATGTGCTCCTCGCGGGCGAAAAGGTGCGCTTCCGAACCCGCCATGCGGGAATCCTCGAAGTGGCGCGCGACGGCGAGGGCTATGCCATGTCGCTGCCGGCCTGGGCGCCGTCGGCCAAGGCCCTGCCCCGGGTCGTCGCTGCGCTCGGCTGCACGCCCGTCGAGACGCTCTGGCACCCGCAGCGTTATGCGGTCGTTATGCTGGCAAGCGAGGCGGAGGTGCTTGCGGTGGAGCCCGATTTCCGGGCCCTCGCCAAGGAAGGCGATCTCCTCACCATCGTCACGGCGCGCGGCGAGAAGACCGACATTGTCAGCCGCGCCTTCGCGCCGGGCGCCGGCATCGACGAGGATCCGGTCACCGGCTCGGCCCATGCGGTGCTGACGCCTGTTTGGGCCGAACGGCTCGGCCGCAGCGCGTTCACGGCCTACCAGGCGAGCCGACGCGGCGGACATGTCGCCTGCCGTCTCGCCGGCGACCGCGTCATTCTCGGCGGGAAATGCGTGACGGTGATGGAAGGATCGATGCGGATTTAGTCGGCTCACCGCGCCCTCAGAGTCGCTCGCCGCAAATTCTTGGGCCCGGGATTCCCTTCTCATCCTTTTCGGTAAAGAATCGAACCGGTTGCGGGGAAGGGGCCGCGAATGTTGAGCATATTGATCGTCGAGGACGAACCCTTGTTCGCCCAGACGCTCAGACATCTGGTCGAGTTGAACCCCCTCTACAGCGTCACCGCCGTCGCCGAGGACAGCGCCTCCGCGCTCGCCGCCATCGCGGCGCGGCGCCCCGATCTCGCGCTCGTCGACCTCCAGCTCGCCCACGGCTCGACCGGCTTTTCGGTCGCGGTGAAGCTGCACGAAATGGGTATTCCCTGTCTTTTCACCACCGGCAAGGCGCCCGATTTTCCGATGCCCGATCTCGCGCTGGGGTGCCTGATCAAGCCGTTCAGCGAGGACGATCTCATCCGCGCGCTCAAGGCCGCGGAGGACATCTTGCGCGGCCATGGCAGCTTACGCCTCCGCCCGAGCCGCCCCGGCAATCTGAGGCTCTACGCGGAAGAAGAGGCCAGAGCCGGGTTCGAGACCACCGCCCTCCTCCCCACGCCCGACCGCTCGCGCGCCCGGCGGACCCTGAGGGACCGCGCGGGCCGCGTTTGGCGCGCCGCCCAGCGCCGGATCAGCGTCGGCTAGCGCTTGGCGTCGCAGGCGCGCAGCAGCGCGCCGATCATGGTCCGGCCCTGATCGTCGACGGACAGCTCGTAGCGCGACGAGGCGGTGTCGATGACCATCCGGCCATTGGCAAGCATGGCGGCCAGCACGGGATCGTCCGCGGCGACCGTCACGACGAGGTTGGCGCCGTCGCCGAGATAGGCGATCCGTCCCTCGCGGATCGCGCCCTCCCGAAGCATCGCCTCGACGTCAGTTCCATCGGCGGTATCGCTGTCCATGGGCCGCATCATCTCGATCAGGCCGTCGCTGCAATCGATCCGGAAAGCGCGGTCGTCGGTCTGGGGCACGCCATATTGGACGCTGCGCCCGGGCTCGGCGATATGCCAGACGTAGCCGCCCGGCGGCGCCGCCGCCGCGAGGACCGCCGCGAGGATCAGGGCCCTCACGACCGCGCCCGTTCCGCCGCGATCCAGGCAAGGATCTCGCTCTCGAGCACGTCGAGCGGCACCGAGCCGTTGCGCAGCACCGCGTCGTGGAAGCGGCGCAGGTCGAAACGCTCGCCGAGCGCCGTCTCCGCGCGCTGCCTCAGCTCGAGAATCTTCAGTCGGCCGATCATGTAGCCGAGCGCCTGGCCCGGCCAGCTGATATAACGGTTCACCTCGGCCTCGATATTGGCGTCGGTCAGCGCGGTATTGTCGCGCATGAAGGCGATCGCCCGCGCCTTGTCCCAGCCGAAGGCGTGGATGCCGGTATCGACCACCAGCCGCGAGGCGCGCCACATCTGGTAGGAGAGCTCGCCCATCCGCCGCGCCGGCGTGTCGTAGAGCCCCATCTCGCCGCCCAGGCTCTCGGCATAGAGGCCCCAGCCTTCGGTGAAGGCGGTGAAGGAGGCGAAGTTGCGCCGGAACGGGGCGATATCCACCTCCTGCTGGAGCGCGATCTGGAGGTGGTGGCCGGGCACGGCCTCGTGCAGGCTCAGAGCCGGCACTTCCCAGAGCGGCCGCTGGTCCAGCCGCGAGACGTTGACATAATAGGTGCCTGCGATCCCGCTCTCCGGCGAACCCTGGTTGTAATAGGCGGTGGTCGTCCCTTCCGCGGTTTCGGCCGGGATTTCGCGGATCGTGTAGGGGAGCCGGGGCAGCGTTCCGAACAGCCGCGGCAGGTGGCCGTTGATCGCGGTCGTTACCCGCGCGACCTCGCGCATCAGTTGCTCGCCGGTGGTCGCGAAGTAAGCCGGGTCGGTCCGCAAGTGCCCGATATAGGCCTCGCGGGTCGGAAAGTTCGCGTCGCGCGCCACCCGTTCCATCTCGGTGCGGATGCGGGCGACCTCGCGCAGCCCGATGTCGTGAATCTGTTGCGGGGTCAGGTCGGTGGTCGTTTGGACCCGTACCTGGAAGGCGTAATAATCGGCGCCGCGCGGCTGGTCGCGGACGCTGTCCGACCGGGCGCAATGCGGCTTGTATTCGCGCGTGTAGAAATCGAGGTGCCGCCGATAGGCGGGGTTCAGCCTATCGGTGATGATCGACCGCGCGCGGGCCTGCAGCGCCGACCAGTCCCCCTCCGAGATCGCAGCCGGCCGCCGCCCCGCGAAGGGCTCGTAGAAGCGCGATTGCGCCGGGTCGGCGGCGATGACGCCTTCGATGGTCCGCTCATGGCCCTGGAGCACCGAGCAGGGCAGGGTATGGCCGCTGCGCACCGCATCGGCGGTGATCGCCAGCGCCTGGTCGTTGAGGCGCGGATATTGGGCGATGCGGACGAGGTAGCTCTCATAATCGGCGCGGGTGCGGAACGGGAGGTTGCGCGCCATCCCGGCGAAGCCCTGGTGCCAGCCGTCATAGGTCGTGAACAGCATGTTGCGCTGCGGAAAGCCGTTCTCCTCGACCGCCTCCATGAGCGATCGCCGCAGGATCGCGTAATTGACCCGGTCGGCGAGGCTCAGCGCGGCCGGATCGATTCGGCGCATCCGGTCGATGAAGGCCTGGGCGGCGCTTGCGCGCAGGTCCCGCGCGCGGGGGCTGAGGTCGCGGATCCTCGCGTCGTGGTCGCGCACGCCCAGAGCGGTTGCGTAGGTCGGGTTCTCGCGCAGCAGCCAGGCGTAATGCTCCTCCAGGATTGCATGGAAATCGTCAGCAGGCGTCGCTGCGGCCGGCGCGGCGGCGGCCAGCAAGGCTGCAGCCAGGAAAGTGAGGCGCATCTTATTCTCCCCTTTTTTTCCCACCTTATCCGCGCGCCTTGTCCGCGCAAATGGCGGTTGGTCGAAAAAGCGCTGGCGCCGGTCGAACTAGCCGCTAGCCTCCGCCCGCCCTTGCGAGAGGAGAGGTCATGACCACCGCCGAAGCCACGCCCACGCTCGACATCGCCGATCATGCCGACCGCGCCTTTCTCGGCCATCCCAAGGGGCTCGGCTACCTCGCCTTCACCGAGGCGTTCGAACGCTTCTCCTATTACGGAATGCAGGCGCTGCTCGTCCTCTATCTGGTGAATTACCTGCTGCTTCCCGGCAATATCGGAAATGTCGCCTTCTTCGACAGCTTTCGCCGCCTTTTCGGGGATCTCGAGGGGCAGCCGCTCGCCTCGGCGATCGTCGGCACGTATTTCGCCAGCGTCTACCTGACGCCGATCTTCGGCGGCCTGCTCGCGGACCGGGTGCTCGGCAAGCGCCGGACCGTCCTCATCGGCGCGATCACCATGGCCGCGGGCCACTTCCTGATGGCGTTCGAGGTCAGCTTCCTGTTCGCTTTGCTCTGCCTCATTCTCGGCGCGGGCATGCTCAAGGGCAATATCGCCAGCCAGGTCGGCTCGCTCTACAAGCCCGAGGACCTGCGCCGCGCCGACGCCTTCCAGATATTCTATCTCGGCATCAACGCCGGCGTGATCGCTGCGCCGCTGATCGTCGGCACGCTCGGCGAGAAATTGGGCTGGCACTGGGGCTTCGGCGCGGCCGGCATCGGCATGCTCGTCGCGCTCGGCATCTATATCGCGGGGCAGAAATATCTCCCGCGCGAGCATTTCGACGTGCCCGATCCCGCGGCGCGGGCCGCCCGGCCCCAGCTCACTCGCACCGACTGGCTGGCCACGCTGGCTTTGGTCCTGCTGATTCCGGTCATGGCCGTCGCGATCGTGCCCAACAACCAGATCTTCAATGCCTATCTGGTCTGGGGCGACCAGCAGTTCGACCTCGTCTTCTTCGGCACTCGCCTGCCGACGACCTGGCTGGTGACGCTCGACGCGGTCGTCTCGGTTAGCTTCCTGCTGCTCGTGGCGCTCTTCTACCGCTGGTACGGCAAGCGCCGGAAAGAGCCGGACGAGCTCGTCAAGATCATCATCGGCTC
>DASQFO010000061.1:0-2686 GCA_035633095.1 Allosphingosinicella sp.
GCGCTTGGGGATCGCCGAGGTTCCTTGACGCTGGCCATTGCGCGCCCCTATGTGCGCGGCGCATTCACTCGACGCGTGGCGATCGTAGCTCAGCTGGTTAGAGCATCGGTTTGTGGTACCGAGGGTCGCGGGTTCAAGTCCCGTTGGTCGCCCCATTATCAAAAAACATAATTGGGACAGGATTCTAATGGACTCGCTTTGGGATTTTCCCGACTTCGACGAACATGAGCTCGTCCATTTCGTAACCGACCCGCAGACCGGCCTCAAAGCAGTCATCGCCGTCCATTCCACCCATCTCGGCCCCGGCGCCGGCGGCACCCGCTTCTGGCATTATGCGCAGGAAAGCGACGCCATCGCCGACGCGCTGCGCCTGTCGCGCGGGATGAGCTACAAGAACGCCATGGCCGGGCTGCCATTGGGCGGCGGCAAGGCGGTGATCCTCGCCGGCGGGGATCGCGCCAAGACCCCCGAGATGCTGGCCGCCTTCGGCCAGGCGGTCGCGGGCCTGTGCGGCCGCTACGTCACCGCCGAGGATGTCGGGATGAGCGTCGCCGACATGGTCGCGATCGCCAGGGAGACCAGCTTCGTCGCCGGCCTGCCCGTGGCGGACGGCGCGGTCGGCGGCGATCCGGGCCCGCATACCAGCTACGGAGTCTTCCTGGGCGTCAAGGCGGCGGTGAAGCGCGCTTTGGGCAAGGACGATCTCGCCGGGCTCCATATCGCCATTCAGGGCGCGGGCAGCGTCGCCTCCGGCTTCGCCCGCCGCGCCGCGGCCGAAGGCGCCCGCCTCAGCATCGCCGACGTCGACCAGGCCCGCGCCGGGGCGCTGGCCGCCGAGACCGGCGGCAAGACCGTCGGGCCCGAGGCGATCATGACGCTCGAGGCCGACGTGCTCAGCCCCAATGCGCTGGGCGCCATCCTCGACCCCGAGTCGATCGCCGCGCTCAACGTGCCGATCGTCGCCGGCGGCGCCAATAATCAGATGGCGACGCGCGACGACGGCGACCGAGTCCAGGCGCGCGGCATCCTCTATGCGCCCGATTACGTGATCAACGCCGGCGGCATCATCAACGTCGCGACCGAATATCTGGGCGACGGCGACCAGGACACTGTCCGCCGCCGGATCGAGGCGATCCCCACCCGGCTCAACGAGATCTGGGAGGAAAGCGCCGCCACCGGCCGCAATCCCGCCCGAGTCGCGGGCGACATGGCGAGGCGGCTGATCGGCCGCGGCTAGGAAAAAGGGGACAGTCACAGTGACTGTCCCCTTTTCAGAGCGGCTCGGGCCGGGGCTTTTCGCGCCCGAGCTTGTGCTCGCGATAGAGGGTGAAGAGCCCGCTCGCGACGATGATCGCGGCGCCGATCCAGGTCGTCGCCAGGGGTTGGGTGTTCCAGATGGCCCAGCCGAGCAGCACCGCCCACAGCAATTGGCTATAATCGAACGGCACCACGACCGACACCGGCGCGAAGCGCAGCGAGGAAGTCATGAACAGCTGCCCGATCCCGCCGGCGAGGCCGAGCGCGGCCAGGACCGCCCAGGTGTGCGCGTCGTGCGCCTGGCCCCAGAAGGGCATGAGCAGCCCGGTCGCGGCGATGGCGGAGCAGGTGAACCAGAGCACGATCGTCGGCGTCCGCTCGGTTCGGCCGATCTGGCGCAGGGTGATGGTCACGCCGGCCACGCCGAGCGCCGCCAGCAAGGCGAGCCCGAGCCCGAGCGTCGGCAGGTGGCTTCCCGCCGGCCGCATCACGATGATGACGCCGATCAGGCCCAGGGCGACCGCGCCCCAGCGGTAGCGCCCGACCTTCTCGCGCAGGATCAAGGCCGAGAGCATCACCGCGAACAAGGGCGCGACGAAGCCGATGGTCGCCGCCTCGGCGAGCGGCAACAGGATGACCGCGCTGAACGCCACGACCATCGTCGTGAGCCCGAGCGCCGCGCGCGCCAAGTGCGCCAGCGGCCGCGTCGTCCGCCAGGCGCCGAAATTGCCGGTCAGCGCCATCCAGGCCAGCAAGGGCGGCAGCCCGAAGGCGAAACGGTAGAAAGCGAGCTCGGGCAGGCTCACCGCCGCCTCAGATGCCAGCTTGATCGCCGCGGCCATGAAGCCGAAGCTGGTTGCCGCGCCGACGCGCAGGCCGATGCCGAGCAGGCGGTTCTGGCGCAAGGGGGGCGGCGCGGAGTCCATCTGACCCTAAGCCTAAAGCACAAGCTTTCGCGCGCGCGAAGCCTAAGCTACACATCGGCTCGAACATGCACGTCTACGCGAATCCGGCTCGTTTCCTCAAAATCGCGCGACCTCTCACGGCCTGGCTGGGCTGGGCGGGCGCGGCGATGATCGCCGGCGCGCTCGCCTGGGGCCTGTTGCTGGCCCCGTCCGAGCGGCTGCAGGGCGAGAGCGTTCGCATCCTCTACGTCCACGTCCCCGCGGCCTGGCTGGCGATGGCGGGCTGGACCGGGATCGCGGTCGCAAGCCTGATGCAGATCGTCTGGCGCCATCCGCTCGCCGCGGTCGCCGCGCGCGCATTGGCTGCGCCGGGCGCCCTCTTCACCGCCGTCTGCCTCGCCACCGGCTCGCTCTGGGGCAAGCCGACCTGGGGCACCTATTGGGAATGGGACGGGCGGATGACCTCGATGCTGGTCCTGCTCTTCCTCTATCTCGGGTTCATCGCTTTGGCGGGCGCCGAGAAG
>DASQFO010000062.1:0-6167 GCA_035633095.1 Allosphingosinicella sp.
CGAGCGCTGGCCGAGCGCCATTTCGGAAGCTGGGCGGGACCCGCGACCGCGCGGCCGGCGCCGGCGGTGAGGGCGGCCGCGCGCAGCGAGGTGATCGTGATCGACATGCCGGGCTCGGGCCAGGCCGCGGTCGCGGTCGCCCGCAATTCGATCGATCGGCGCGATCCGCGCTTCTACCGCGCGATCGTCGCCAACGCCGTATTGGGCGGCGGCTACAGCGCCCGGCTGAACCAGGAGATACGGATCCGCCGCGGCCTCTCTTACGGCTCGGGCAGCAGCGTCGAGGCGCGGCGCGGCACCGGCCCCTTCATCACCACCACCCAGACCCGCAACGACGCCGCCGCCGAAGTGCTCGGCCTCGTCCTCGCCGAGATGCGCCGGCTCGGCGCGGAGCCGATCCCGGTCGCCGAGCTGACCGCCCGGCGCGCCTCGCTGACCGGCGATTTCGGCCGCGACACCGAGACGACGGCGGGCACGGCCTCCCTGATCGCGAGCTACGTGATGCGCGGCCTCGGGCCCGACGAGATCGCCCGCTATCTGCCGGGCGTGCTCGGCGTCACCCCGGCGGAGGCGCAAGGGGCGGCGGCGGACTTGATGGCGCCGCAAGGCGCGACCATCGTCATCGTCGGCGAAGCCTCGCAATTTCTCGAGGCGCTGCGCCGGGCGCACGCCGAGGTGACCGTGATCCCTTTGGCCGAGCTCAACCTCGACCGGCCGGCGCTGCGCTGAATCAACCGAGTGTTGCGCGGCTCAGCTGCGGCGCGCGCGATCGAGCCGCCGCCTGATCGCGGCGTCGGAGGGTGAGCCGCGCGCCGCGCGTTCGAGCAGAGCGAGGCCTTCGGCGCGGCGGCCGGCCTTGAACAGCAGCCAGCCCAGTGTATCCGCGGTCGCCGGATTGTCGCGGTCGAGCGCCCAGGCGCGGCGCGCGAGCGGGACGGCGCGGGCGAGGTCGTCCTCTTGCGCATAGGCCCAGGCGAGGTTGTTCAAAATGGTCGCGTCATTGTCGCCGAGGCGTTGCCTGAGGCCTTCGTAGATCGAGATCGCGCTTGCCCAGTTCCGCGCCTGCATCTCGCGCCCGGCGAGCAGGATCAGGCCGGGGACGCTGCGCGGATTCTGCTGGACGAACAGGCGCAGCACATTGTCGGCCTCGCGGCCTTGGCCCGAGCGCTGCAGCGCCTCGATCAGGCGCAGTGCCACGCTCTCGGTGAAGGCGAGGTTGGCGGCGCGGCGATATTGCGCGGCGGCGCCGGCAAAGTCGCCGCCGGCGCCGAGCGCGTCGCCGACCAGGATATGGACTTCGGGCGCCCCGGGATTGTCGGCCTGCAGCGCCCGCGCGCGCGACAGCGCCTCGCCGCCGAGGCCGCGCGCGAGCAAGGCCGAAATCAGCTGTACCTGGGCCGGGCCGTCGCCGGGATTCTCCTGCGCGGCGCGACGGACGCCGGCGAACTCGCCTTCGCCGAGCGGATCCAGCGCCGCGCGCGCGCCCGGCTGCGGCTGCGCGGCGCGGGCGAGATAGATGGCGGCCCGGTCGGCATCGCCGGCCCGCGCCAGCGCGCGGCCGATCAGCGACAGCGAATAGGCGTCGGCATCGGGCCGGTCGGCGATCGGCTGAAGCGTGGCGATCGTGCCCGCCGGATCGTTCATCCGCCACTGCGCGGCGGCGAGCAGGCGCCGGGCGCGGCGGTTGCCCGGCTGCTCGCGCACCAGCCGCGCGAGCCGGCGCGAGGCCTGCTCCCCATTGCCGGTCTCGAAATCGATCGCGGAAAGCAGGAGCATGCCCGACGGCGAGTCGTCATAGACGCCCTGGGTGCGGTTCCACAGCGAGCGCGCCACCGCGAAATTGCGGCCGCGGGCGGCGAGCACCGCCTGCAGATAGAATGCGCGCTGATGGCCGCCGGTCAGGCCGTGGACCTTGCGCGTGTCGGCCAGCATGTCGATCATCCGGCCCATGTCGCCATAAGTGGCGGCGCGCTCGAGCAGCGCCGTGACGTTGCCTGGATCGACCTCGAGCGCGCGGTTGAACCAGGGCAAGGCGGCGGCGAGGCCGTATTGGCCGCGGCTCAATTCGCCGCGCAGGGTCAGCGCCTCGGCGTTGCGCGGCCGTGCGGAGACGGCGCGGTCGACCGCTTCGATCGCTCCGGCGACGTTGCCGTTGGAGCGGCGGAAGCGGGCGATGTCGGTCCAGACGTCGCTGTCGCCCGGCGCCAGCTCGAGCGCGCGGTCGAACCCGGCGCCGGCATTGCCCCCGTCGCCGAGCGCCATATGAGCGCGGCCGCCGATCCGGGCGGCATAAGCGAGATGCTCGGGCGCCGCATGCGCGGCTTCGCGCAGCGCGCCCTGCGCGTCGCCCTGCAGCAGCCGGGCGTGGGCGAGGAGGTGGGCAATCTGGGCGGCCGGCACGCCCGACCGGCGGGCGCGCACGATCTCCGATTCGGCGGCGACACCGTCGCCGAGCGCGAGCTGGACCCGAACCTGAAGGACCCGCGCGGCCTGGTCGTCGGGATCGGCCTGGAGCGCGTTCATGAGCTCGACCCGCGCGGTCCGGATGTCGCCCGCCTGGAAGGCGGCGACGCCCCTCTCATAAGCCGTGCCCGATCCGCCCGAGCAGGCGGCGAGCAGGGCCAAAGCAAGAAAGGGCGCCGCGATCCTCACGGCTGCAGGCCGTATTGCTTGAGGAGGTCGTAGAGCGTCGGCCGGCTGATCCCGAGCAATTTGGCGGCGCCCGAAATATTGTTGTCGGTCTGCGCCAAGGCCTTGCGGATCACGCAGCGGTCGGCGGCCTCGCGCGCGGCCTTGAGGTTGACCGGCAGCGCGTCCGCGGCGGCCTCGACAAGGTCGAGATCCTCGGCGGTGATGAGCTTGGTGTCGGCCATGATCACCGCGCGCTTCAGCCTGTTCTCGAGCTCGCGGACATTGCCGGGCCAGTGCCAGGTCTCGATCGCGGCGAGCGCGCCCGGCGCGAAGCCCCTGACCTGCGGGTTCATCTCGCGGGCGAAGCGGGCGAGGAAATGCTTGGCGAGCAAGGCCGGATCGCCGTGCCGCTCGGCGAGCGAGGGGATGCGGACCACGATTTCGGCGAGGCGGTAATAGAGGTCCTCGCGGAAGCTCCCCGCGGCGATCATCTCCTCGAGATTCTGGTGGGTCGCGCAGACGATCCGCGTGTCGACCGCGATCGGCTTGCGCCCGCCGATCCGCTCGATCACCCGCTCCTGCAGGAAGCGGAGCAGCTTGACCTGAAGCGGCAGCGGGATGTCCCCGACCTCGTCGAGGAAGAGCGTGCCGCCATGGGCCATCTCGATCTTGCCCTCGGTGGTCTTGATCGCGCCGGTGAAGGCGCCCTTCTCGTAACCGAACAATTCGGCCTCGAGCAGATTCTCGGGGATCGCGGCGCAGTTGATCGCGACGAAGCCGCCGCCGCGGCGCCGGCTCGACTGGTGGACGCCGCGGGCGAGCAGCTCCTTGCCGGTGCCGCTGGCGCCGAGCAGCATCACCGAGACGTCGGTGTTCGCCACCCGCTCGATGGTGCGCGCGACCTTCGACATTTCGGGCGCGGCGGTGACCATCGTGCCGAGCACGGTGCGTTCGTCGCCGACCTGGCTTTCGAGCCGCTTGTTCTCGCTCTCGATCCCATGCAGCTGGAAGGCACGGCGGACGATCATGCCCAATTGATCGATATCGACCGGCTTCTGGTAGAAATCATAGGCGCCCGACGCGATCGCGCGCAGCGCGCTTTCGCGCGCGCCGTGACCCGAGGCGACGATCACCTTGGTCTCGGGCTTCAGCTTCAGAATCGATTCCAGCGCCGCGAAACCCTCGGTGACGCCGTCGGGATCGGGCGGCAGCCCAAGGTCCAGGGTCACCACCGCCGGCTCGGCCGAGCGCAGCAGATCGACCGCGGCGTTGCGGTCCGAGGCGACCAGCACCTCGTAATCGTCATAGGCCCAGCGCAGCTGGCGCTGGAGCCCTTCGTCGTCCTCGACGATCAGCAGCTTCGGTTTCACGTGAGCGTTCATGCGCGCATCCGTTCAGCAAAGGGCACGGCGCGGGTCTCGGCGCCGGCCAGGAAAAGGGTGAAGCAGGTGCCGCCGCCGGCCCGGCTCTCGACCTCGAGCCGGCCGCCCATGGCCTGGAGCAGCGCCCGCGCCTCATAGGCGCCGATGCCGAAGCCCGTCGGCTTGGTTGAGACGAAAGGCTGGAACAAGCGGGTGCGGACGAACTCGGCCGACATGCCGTGGCCGCGATCCGTCACCTCGATCGCGATGTCGCCCCCGCTTTCAAAGCAGCGCAGCACGACCGCCTGGTTCGGCTCGCTCGCCTCGATCGCGTTCTGGACGAGGTGCGAAAGCGCCTGCTCGAGCCCCGGCGGATCGGCCATGGCGACGAGGCCGGGCGCGCTGAACAGCCGCAGCGGATGGGCGCGGCGCTTGGCCGCGGCGACCGCTTCGACCAGCGGCCCGACCTCGACCGCGCGCGGAGGATCGGATTCGCGGGTGCCGCCGGGCGAGAGACGGACGAGCAGGTCGTTCATTTTCCTGACCGAGTTCTGCAGGGTCGCGATCATGTCGGCGCGGAATTCGGGATTTTCGGCGTGGCGCTCGGCATTGCGCGCGACGAGGCTGAGCTGGCTCACCAGATTCTTGATGTCGTGCAGGATGAAGGCGAAGCGGCGGTTGAACTCGTCGAACCGCTGCGCATCGGCCAGGGCCTGCTGGCTCCGCGCCTCGGCGATATAGCTCGCCGCCTGGATGCCGGCGGTGCGGAAGAGGTCGAAATCCTCCCAATCGAGCCGGCGGCGGAGGGCGGGATGCTCGAGGACGACGATGCCGGCAAGCCGGCCTTCGTGGCTGAGCGGAATGCCGGCCCAGGCGCGCTCCATGCCGGCAAGCCAGGCCGGGACGCGGATCCTGACCTCGCCCTGCACGAGGATTCCGTCGCGGATCGCCTCGAAGTCGAGCACGAACGCTTCCTGCTCGACATGGCGGAGCAGCTCGTCGGCACCCTCGCCCGCGCCCGGCACCTCCTCATCCCAGTTCCAGCGGCCGGCGGGGCTGAGGCGGCGATGCTCGTCGGCGAGCAGCAGCAGGCCGGCGGGCGAGCCGCCGATGTCGGCGAGCGCCTTCACCACCCGTTCCTCGAGCGGCGCCGCCGCCTCGCTCTTGCGGCCGACCGTGTCGGTGAAGCGCAGCCATTCCTCGCGATAATCGTAGCGGTGCTCGAACAAATGCTTGGCGAGCATGACCCGGAGCGAGGCGCGCATCTTCGCCGACGGGACCAGGACGAGCGCCGCCAGCGTCATCACGAAAACGACGGCAACCTGGCCGACCCGCGCCCAATCGCCGCCGACGATCTCCATCGCGCGGGCCGCCAGCATCATCGCGATCAAATAAGCGAGGATCGCGGTCACCGAGAGCGACTGGAAGGTCGCGGCCCGCGAGATCTGGATCTTCCAGCTCGGGTTGCGGACGCCGAGCGCGAACAAAGCCGCGAGCCCCGCGAGCACGAGCCCGCGCAGCGCGAACATCTCGACCGCCGGGGCGCGGGTGAAATAGTCGACCGTGTAGAGATGGAGGTCGAACGCCCACATCGCGGCCAGCGCGAGCATCGGGAAGCGCAGCGCCGAGCGCGAGGTCGGCGCCGCCAGCCCGTAGAGGTTGTGGACCAGGATGAGCGCGCCCGCGGCGATGGTGAGGCCGATGATCTGGCTGGCCGAGGCAAGCGCCTCCAAAACGAGCGGCGCGTGCGCGAATTGCGGCATCACCCCGCCGACCACCATCTGCAGCCCGATCACCGCGGCGACCGCGGCGAAGACGGCCTTGAGCCCGCGCTGCCCGCCGGCTTCGCCAGCGCCGGTCATCAGCCCGTACATGAAGGCCAGGAAGGCGAGGTTGCGCGCGCTCTCGGCGAGCTGCGCAAGGAGGTTGTAGGAGCCGAGCAGGGCCAGGAAGATCGTCCACACCGACATCGCCGCGAAGGCGCTGATCAGCGGCCGGCCGAGCGGGTCGCCGTTCCAGCGGCGCAGCTGGAACACGGCGAGCGCGCCGTAGAGGGCGGCGGCGAGCAAATGGCTCCACAAGGAGACGAAGACGATCATCGCGCGCCCTCCGGCCACAGGATCACGCGCGCGGTCTGGAGGAGGATCAACAGGTCCAAAAATGGGGTATAATTTT
>DASQFO010000063.1:0-1845 GCA_035633095.1 Allosphingosinicella sp.
GTGCGCTGACCTCGATCGGGTGGCGGCTAATTGAAATCCCGGCCTGCGCCGAGACAGGGAGTCGGGTAAAGGTTTCTATGTCCATCTTCGGGCGGTCGACGCCGGTGGAGCTGGAATTGTCGATCCGCGCCGGCCGGCCTAGGCATGGCCGCGGAGGAGGGAATGAAGATGCGTCTCGCCTTTGCCGCTTTGGCCCTGCTCGCCCCGGCGGGCGCGGCGGCGGCCGATCTGCTGCCGCTGACGCGCGGGATCTACGTTCGCGAAGGCCGGGCCTGCAGGGGCGCCTCGAACGTCGACACCATGTCCTATGGGGGCGGCCGCAACGGCCTCAACATCTCCCGGATGCGGTGCGCGATCCGCCGGATGACGCGGCGGGGACAGGCTTATTCGCTGCACCGGCGATGCCGCGAGCTTCACTATGGCGGGAGCGTCGCGGACCGGATCCGGGTCACGATCGCGGACCGCCGCTCGTTCACGCTGCGAACCCAATTCACGCCGCCGCGCGGCGCGCGGTTTCGCTATTGCGGGGCGAGGGTGCAATTCTGAGCGATGCGGCCGCGGGCCGATCGGCGGAGCGTTCATGGATCGGCGCCGACGCGGTCATGCCGCTTCCGCCCGCTTGTGCCGCGCGAGAGCATGATCTAGTCTGCCGGACTGCTTAGGGGAACTTGCCCTTCAGGGCGGTTTTTGTGGTGTTGCTTTTCGCGTTCGGTTTCCTGTTCATGGGGGAGGACGAGATGAAGCTCATTTTCGGCGGCGCGATCGCGCTGGTCTTGCTGGGACTCTATATCTACTCGGTGGTCTTCGCCGTCATGCTCGCCCAGAGCCCGGAAGGCGGAACGCTCAATGACGGCATGCTGCTCGCGCTGACCACGATCGGCGGGCTCGTCTCGGCGCTGGTCATCGCCCAGCTCGCCGTCACCAAGCCCGGCGAGACGCCGGTCGTGCGCACCCTGACCGCCGCCCAGCAGGGCTCCGCCGCGACGGTGACGATCGTCACCTGGGTCGCCTGGATCTACGTCGCCGCCTGGATCGTGCTCGGGGTCACCGCCTTCGTGGTCGGCGCGATGATGTATCCGGGCAAGGTGCAGTCGCTGACCGATCTCGGCCAGTCGTGGCTCGGCCTCGCGGTGCCGGCGGCCTACGCCTATTTCGGCCTGAAGTAGCGGGCCCGGGCGCTCCATTGGTGATGGCGACGACGAAGCCGCCATTTGCGATGGCGGCTTTTGCGATGGCGACGGCGCCATTTGCGATGGCGCCGTTTCCCAACATTTAGCGCAAAGCCATGGCCTGGCCGGCGCGCTTGGCGGCGCGCTCTTGGTTAAGCGCCTGGAAAACCGCGCTCTTCTCCTTTTGGCACGACTCCTGCTCAGCAGGCTGCATCAGGCGGATCCGTTGGTCCGCCTCGCCAACAAGGAAATATTCAGATGCAGACCGACCGGACCGCTTTGCCTTCCCCTCTCGCCCGCGACGACACCCTGCTCGGCGTCTGCGCCGCGCTCGGCGAGGATTTCGGGTTCAACCCTTTCTACCTCAGGCTCGCGCTCGGCGTGGCGTTGCTGTGGAACCCCGTCATGGTGATCGCGGGTTACGTGGCGGCCGCCATGGTCATCGCGGTTTCGCGCTGGTTCGTTCCGAACCCGGCCGTCGCCGAGGCATCGGTGGCGGGCGAGCCCGCTGCCGTCGCGGCGCGGCCGGAGGGCGACAACGACGCCGAAGCCTTGGCCGCCGCTGCGTAGTTGATGGGGACAGTCACTGGTGACTGTCCCAGTGACTGTCCGAATGATTTCCTGCATTGCAATTCTTCCTCCCTCGTCTCTGCGTCTCTGCGTCTCTGCGTCTCTG
>DASQFO010000064.1:0-1726 GCA_035633095.1 Allosphingosinicella sp.
ATCGACGATAGCCGCGCCGAGGCGCTCAAGGTCGCGGCCGCGGCCAAGCAGTCGAGCGCGAGGGCGACCGAGGAGCGGATGCAGGCCGCCAATGCCGAGACCGCCAAGAAGATAGAGAAGGCCGAGGCGCGGATCCGCAAGGCGACCCAAGCGGCGCTCGCCGACATCGAGAAGGTCGCGGCCGAAGCCGCGCGCGACATGGTCCAGCGGCTTGCGCACCTCTCGGTCAGCGACGCGGAGGCGGCGAAGGCCGTTAAGGCGGCGATGTCCCATGGCTGAGCATCCTGTCACCACCGCGTCGACTGAGGCGCATGGCGGCGCGCCCGAGCATCATGTCGAGCCGAGCGCGCTCGGCCTGACCCCGCCGGCCTGGATCGCGCTCGCCATGGTGGTCGTCATCGGCATCCTGATCTGGAAGCGCGTGCCGGCCTTGATCGCCGCCGCGCTCGACAGGAAGATCGCGACCATCCGCGAGCAGCTCGACGAGGCCGCGCAGCTGCGCGCCGAGGCCGAGGCGATCAAGGCCGATTATGAAGCCAAGGCCGCCCAGGCGGGCGCCGAGGCGGCGACCATGATCGAGCGCGCCCGCGCCGAGGCCGACGGCATCGTCCGCCAGGCCGAAGCCGACGCCGCCGCTCTGGTCGAGCGCCGCACCCGCATGGCCGAGGACAAGATCGGCGCCGCCGAGCGCGCCGCCGTCGACGAAGTCCGCGCCAGGGCCGCGAGAGCCGCCACGGCCGCCGCCGAAGCCCTGATCCGCGACAAGCTCGACGCCGCCGGCGACAAGCCGATGGTGGATGCGACGATCGCGGAGTTGGGGCGGAAATAACCTGGAATCGTCATTCCCGCGAAAGCGGGAATCCAGACTGCGTTGGAGGCCTGCATTGACGCCGCATGGACTCCCGCTTTCGCGGGAGTGACGGGATTCTTTGCTATGTTTGGAGCTTTTTGGGCGCCCGCTTCCGCCAAGCCCACTCAAGCCCGCGTTCCAGCCATTCGTCGGACACCTCGTCCAGCACGACCAGGGTTGATCCGCCCCGCCCCCAAGCGCCCGCGGCCGGCTTGAACGCCTCCGGCTCGGCGTCCATCGCCAGCTCCTGCTGCTCGGGTAACAGCGCGACCATGCCGGTGCCGGTCCCCGCCCCAAGCAGCGTCGCGAAGATCTTGCCGCCGACGCGGAAATCGGGGTGGCCCATGTGCGCCTTCTCCTCCGCGCCGGGGAAGGAGAGGGCGATCCGCCTGAAATCGTCCGCGCTGGCCATTGCCCCGGACTATCACAGGCGAAAAGGCTTCAAAAATAGGATTTCATCTGCTCCAAGCTGGCCGATGAGCCGCAGCTGGCGCCTTCGCTCCCAACGCATCCACTTACCATCACCTCGCCTCTTGCGTCCCCGCGCGGAAACGAATGGCATGTGTAACCTTTGTCACCTTCACCACGTGCGCGGTGGCCGATCGGCCCGCCAATCCCTAGATTGGCAGCCGTGACCAGCACGCCCGACTCCCCCGACCGCTTCAACGAGGAGAAAGCTTCCTATACGTTGCGCGGCGCGGGCGCGCCCGATCTCGATGCGGGAATCGCGGCGATCCGGGCGGTGGTGAAGTCGCTGCCGGTTCGGCCGGGCGTCTACCGGATGCTCGATGCGCGCGGCGACGTGCTCTACGTCGGCAAGGCCAAGGGTTTGCGGTCGCGGGTGACCAATTACACACAGGTCGCGCGGCTGCCCAA
>DASQFO010000065.1:0-1595 GCA_035633095.1 Allosphingosinicella sp.
GTCTCCGCCCAGGATCAGGGTCGCGCCGGGCAGCGCCTTCAGCGCGGCGATGGCGAGATCCTGACCCTTGCGCTCGAGCAGCGCGCCGGCGCAGACCAGCAGCGGCCCCTCGACGCCCAGCGCCGCCTTGGCCGCCGCCCGGTCGGCGGGCCTGAACCGGTCGAGATCGATGCCGGTATGGTGGACCCTGATCTTGTCCTCCGGCATGCCGAGCGCCGCCATGTCGGCCCTGAGCGCGCCGCTGACCGCGAGCAGCCCGTCCGCCGCCCGCCCCGCCGCGGCGATCTGCGCGGCGATTGCCGGCCGCGCGCCCCAGACGTGAATGTCGCTGCCCCGCGCCTTGATCGAGAAGGGGACGTCCAAAGCCCGTGCCAGCCGCATCGCCGCCGGGCCGTCGGGCCAGAAGAACTCGGCGTCGATGACCTCGAAGCGGAAGCGCGTCCGGATCGCGCGCAGCACCGGCAGCAGGGCGTCCGCCATCCGCCGCGCATTGCCGGCCGCGCCGACCATCGGCCAGACTCGATAGCGGGGGCGGTGAACCTGGAGGCCGCCCCGGACCTCCTCGCGCGGCAGGCCCCCGAGCGGCGCGTAATGAGGATGGAGCGACAGCGGCCAGGCCGGCAGCCCGATGGGCGCCACCACCTCGACTTCGACCCCGTCCCGCGCGGCGAGCGCGCGCGTCTGCCGCTCGACGAATCCGCCCAGAGTGGGCTTGACGCCGTTCGGGAACAGGGTCGCCAGGGTCAGCACGCGCAGCATGGCGCCGTCCTAGCAGAAAGCGATGGAGGGGCCATTAAAGCGCCGTTCATCGGCCGGGCCGTCTCTGTTGCCGGCCTCGACGAACGCCGCTTGGCCTTCGTCCAACGCTCAGCTAAGAAGCCCGCCATGTACACGATTTCCCGCTCCGCCCTCCTCGCCGCCCCCGCCGCCAGTTCGATCCTGCTCAGCGGCTGCGCCATGTTGGGCGGCGGCCGCACCAGCGCCGACACCCGCTATGTCGCCCGCGACGTCAACACGCTCTACAATGCCGGCTGGGACCGGATGCGCAACCGCCACTATCTGCAGGCGGCCCTGATCTTCGACGAGGTCGAGCGCCAGCATCCCTATTCGGTCTGGGCCCGCCGCGCGCAGCTGATGAGCGCGTTCAACTATTATGCCGCGCGCGAGCATACCAAGTCGATCGAATCGGCGCGGCGCTTCCTCTCGATCCACCCGGGCAACCGCGACGCGCCTTATGCGCTCTATCTGGTCGCGCTCAACTATTACGAGCAGATCAACGACGTGACCCGCGATCAGGCGACTACGCGCCAGGCGATGGAATCGCTGGGCGAGGTGATCCGCCGCTATCCCGACACGCCCTATGCCGACGACGCGCGGCTGAAGGTCGATCTCGTGCGCGACCATCTCGCCGGCAAGGAGATGGAGGTGGGCCGTTTCTACCAGCGGCGCCGGCAATGGCTCGCCTCGGTGGTCCGCTTCCGCACCGTGATCGATCAATATCAGACCACCAGCCACACCCCCGAAGCGCTGATGCGGCTCACCGAATCCTATCTCGCTTTAGGCATTCCGGAGGAGGCGCGCCGCGCGGCCGCGGT
>DASQFO010000066.1:0-1733 GCA_035633095.1 Allosphingosinicella sp.
CGAGAAGCTCAGCGAGCTGACCGTCCTCGAAGCCGCCGACCTCGCCAAGGCGCTGGAAGAAAAATGGGGCGTCTCGGCCGCGGCCGCGGTCGCCGCCGGCCCCGCCGCCGCCGCCCCCGCCGAAGCGACCGAGGAGCAGACCGAGTTCGACGTCATCCTGACCTCGGACGGCGGCAAGAAGATCAACGTGATCAAGGAAGTCCGCGCCATCACCCAGCTCGGCCTCGGCGAAGCCAAGGCGCTGGTCGAAGGCGCGCCCAGGGCGATCAAGGAAGGCGTCAACAAGGCCGAGGCCGAAGAGATCAAGAAGAAGATCGAGGACGCCGGCGGCACCGTCGAGCTTAAATAATTCGGCGCGCCGCGAGGCGCACGGAAACACAAGGGGCGGTTCCTCGCGGAGCCGCCCCTTTTCGCGCGCGCGCCAAAGCCCTACGATGGGCGCCATAAGCTGCGACGAGGGGGCGGGATGCGGACTCCAAGGCTGCTCTACTGGCTGACCGCTTATTATCTCGGCATGTCCGCATTGCTGTTCGCGGCGGGCTGGCTCTATCCCGAGGTCCGGGCGTTCCTGCCGATCGGCGGCGTCGAGGCGCTGCTCTCCGCGCCTCCCCAGGGGCCGCTCGCCACGGTCCAGATCGGCGCCTCGCAGGTCGGAAATTTCGGCGAAAGCCTGATGTGGCTGATCATCGCCATCGCCGGCGCGCTGCTCGCGGCGCTGCCGGTCAGCTGGACCTATATGGAGATCCGCGCGCGCAGCGACTACGACCAGTCGCTGGTCGAGACGATCGTCGTCCTGCCGATGATCGTCACCGGCATCATCATCATCGTCCACAATTCGCTCGCGCTCGCCTTCGCAATCGCCGGCATCGCGGCGGGGGTCCGCTTCCGCAACTCGCTGAAGAGCACCGGCGACGCCCTGTTCATCCTGCTCGCGATCGGCATCGGCCTGTCTTCCGGGATCGGCGCGGTCGAGCTCGCCATCGTCATGTCGATCGCGTTCAACTATGTTTTCCTGATGCTCTGGATCACCGATTACGGGGCGCGCAAGGGCACCCAGCGCTTCCTGCGCAAGCACGAGCCCGAACCCGGCGCGAGCGAGAACGCGTTGGCGGAACCCGAGCCGGGCCCGCAGGAATGATCCGGCGCGCCGCCGCGCTGCTGCTGCTTTTCCTGCCCGCCTGCTCGGCGCCGGCGGCGCGCCCGTATCACGATTTGCCGCTTGGCCTGCGCGAAATCTCCGGCCTCGCCGCCGCCTCCCCGGGCAGCGTCTTCGCGCATGACGACGAGCGGGCGGTCGTGCACGAGATCGAGCTCGCGACCGGCCGCACGCTGCGCCGATTCTCGCTCGGCGACCCCCCCGCGCGCGGCGATTTCGAGGGGATCGCCGCCGATCGGACCCACGTCTATCTGATCACCAGCGACGGGCAATTGCTGGCGGCGCCTATCGGGGCGGACGGCGCCAGCGTTCCGTTCGAAGTCCACGACACCGGCGTCGGCGCCGCCTGCGAGATCGAGGGGCTGTCGCTGGCGCCCGAGCCTGACAGCCTCCTGATCCTGTGCAAGCGCGCCCGGCACGGCCGGCGCGAGGGGCGGCTGCTGATCTACCGGTGGAGCATCGGCGGGGCCGCGCCGGTCGGGCGGCCGTGGCGCGATATCGACCTCGGCGAGGCGGCGGACGGCGCGCTGGACGGGTTCGCGCCGTCCTCGATCGAGTGGGTGGCGGCGCGGCGGCA
>DASQFO010000067.1:0-1641 GCA_035633095.1 Allosphingosinicella sp.
GGCCTCCTGGTAGCGGCGGAGGCCCGCCAGCGCGCGCTTCATCCGCGCCGGATCGCCCAAGGTTTCGTTGCGCAGCAATTCGAGGAACAAGGGGAGCGGGCGCGGCCGTTGTTGCGGTGCCGCATTTCTTGGTGCTAGAGCGGTCGCTTCAGCTTTCGAGGAGCCTGACATGGCGGCGTCGCGGTCCGAGGATGGTGTGGTCATCATCAAGAAATATGCGAACCGGCGCCTCTACGATACCGAAAGCTCAACCTACATCACTTTGGAGCGCCTCGCCGAGATGGTGCGCCAGAAGCGCGACTTCAAAGTCGTCGACGCCAAGACGGGCGAGGACATCACCCACGGCGTTCTCACCCAAATCATCATGGACGCGGAATCGCGCGGCTCGACGATGCTGCCGGTCAACTTCCTCAGGCAGCTCAGCTCGATGTACGGCGACCAGATGCAGGCGGTGGTGCCGCAATATCTCGAGGCCTCGCTCGACGCGCTGCAGCGCAACCAGAGCCAGCTCCGCGATGCCATGGCCGGCGCCTTCGCGGCCAACCCCTTCGCCGAGATCGCGCGGCGCAACATGGAGATGTTCACCGCGGCGGCAGGCACGAACAAGGCGGGAGATGCCGGCAAGCCGTCGCCCGAGGACAACAAAGCCGAGCTGGCGGGCCTCAAGGCCCAGCTCGCCGAGCTGCAGAAGCAGCTCGACCGCCTGAGCGAATAGATGACGACCCAAAGCTGGCTGTGGAGCGCGGACGGCGCGGCCCTGGCCGTCGTGCTTGTCGCCGGCCTGGCGGAATGGCGCCGGAGCCGCCGCCGCAACCTCGACAATCCCGGCTGGACGCCGTGGCGCGGAATCCAGGTCGCGGGCCTTTTCGCGATGCTGGTCCTCACGGTGCTGGCGGTGCGGGCCTAAAGCAGCCAGGGCGATTGCGCGATGGCGGCGGCCAGATAGGCGCGGATGCTCCCGGCGGCGTCGTCGCTGACGCCGATCAGCACGATTCGCTCGTCTTCGGGATCGGCATGGCGGGTGAGCAGGCCGCGATCGAGCAGCCAGGCGACCCGGCGGTGCGCGGTGCTCCGGGCGATCCCCGCCGGGGCGCCAAGGCCGGTCATCACGCTGAGCCGCCCCTCGAGGCGCGCGGCATAGGCTTCGAGCAGGAGAGTCCAGGCAAGGTCGCCGACTTCGGGCCCGAAGCAGTCGTCGCGCATGCGGCGCGCGGCAAGGATCGCGCGCACCGAGGCGCCGTTGATCTCCGGCCGCGCCCGCCCCGGCTCGGCGGCGAGCCGGCGCAGCGTGCGGTTCACCCGCTGCAGCTCGCGGCCCACGGCGCCGATTGTGTGGGCGTGCCGGCCGCCCAAATCCCCCCGTCCGTGTCTGCCCATCGACCCCTCCGGTTCCGCCAGAGGCGGAGCAATACGAATCATCGATTAGCGCAACTTTGGATCAATTAACATCCGTTTTGGATGAAAATTGTTGAACGCTCATTTTGCCGAACTTCAATGCCCGACCGCTCGCCCTGCCATCTCCACCCATTTCGGCCAAACCGCATTGTTGCGTCCTCTTGAAGAGGCGCCTGTTATTCCCACGACTCGGATGAATTACTAGTCTGGTCGATGATGCGCCAAATAGAACTTGAGTCACGTGTT
>DASQFO010000068.1:0-4045 GCA_035633095.1 Allosphingosinicella sp.
CCATGGCCTCGCGCATAGCGGGCGTCACGAAGGGCGAAGGCGCCTCCTCGACCACCTTTTGGTGACGGCGCTGGATCGAGCATTCGCGCTCGCCGAGATGGAGGATCGTGCCGTGGCGGTCGCCGAGCAGCTGGATTTCGATATGGCGGGGGCTCTCCACGAACTTCTCGACGAACACGCGATCGTCGCCGAAGCTCGCTTTGCCTTCGCGGCGGACGGCGTCGAACTGCTCGCGCACGTCCTTTTCCGAAAGTGCGAGCCGCATGCCCTTGCCGCCGCCGCCCGCCGAGGCCTTCATCATCACCGGGTAGCCGATGCCGGCCGCAATCTCGACCGCATGGTCGGTGTCTCTTATCTCGCCGATGAAGCCGGGCACGACCGGGACGCCGGCCTTTTCGGCGAGCTTCTTCGATTCGATCTTGTCGCCCATCGCCGCGATCGCGTCGGGCGGCGGCCCGATGAAGGCGATCTTCGCCTTGGCCAGCGCCTTGGCGAAGCTCTCGCGCTCGGAGAGGAAGCCGTAGCCGGGATGCACCGCCTCGGCGCCCGTCGCCTTGCAGGCGTCGATGATCAGCTCGGCGCTCAGATAGGATTCGGACGCCGGCGGCGGGCCGAGCCGCACCGCCTCGTCGGCCAATTTCACATGCGGGGCGCGCGCGTCGGCGTCCGAATAGACCGCAACCGTCGCGATCCCCATCTTCCGCGCCGTCCTGATGACGCGGCAGGCGATCTCCCCCCGGTTCGCGATGAGCATCTTTTTGAACATCGCGCCTATTGCCCGTCGGGATTGCGGAGCTCGCGGATGCACGCCCGGGTCATCGGCGACCCGTTTCGGCGATCCGCGGCTTATTGGACATTCTCGGTCCCGGTCGGAATTATCGGAGGAGGCGGGACTTCGGAGGCGCCGAGGTGAATCCTGAGGCCGGGAGTGGCCGACGCCCTGCTTGCCCGCGGGCCGGCGGCGGCGACGCCGATCGTCAGATTGCGTTCCTCGCGCGGCGTCGGCCGCCACTGCCATTTCACCTGCCGCGGGTCGCCGCCGATCTGGCGCAGCGAGCGGTTGCTGACGATCGGGCGGAGCGTGTCGCGCATCCGCGCAAGGCTCGGCGCGACGTCGGCGTCGAGCGTCAGCTCGCAGTCGATGAACTTGCCGCCGGGCGCGAGCGAGAGGTCCGAACGAACGAGCTCGCCATGGTCGAGCCTCCAGGCCGCGATCGGCATGGCCGCGCTCGCGACCTGAATCTGCTCGTGCGCCCAGCCCGAGCCCTGCAGCGCGGCCGCGAACGCGTCCGCATCCGCGCTCGCCTCGATGCAGGTCCGGCGGAAGAAGGCGGCGACGGCCGGAGCGTTCGAATCCGCGTTCCCGGTGGAGAGATGGACGGTGACCGCGGGCGGCGCGGGCGGCCTCGGCGATTGCGAGCAGCCGGCCGCGATGAGCGCCGCGAGCGCGGCCCAGATCCGGGTGCGGGCGATGCGCCTCATTCCGCGGCCTCTTCGAGCGGCGGAAGGTTGTGGCCGAGGAGCTTCAGCACCTCGCCCGCGGCTTCGACCAAATTCGTGCCCGGGCCGAAGATCGCCTGGACGCCGGCCTCGCGCAGCATGTCGTAATCCTGGGCGGGGATGACGCCGCCGACGACGACCTTGATGTCGGCGCGGCCCAGATCGCGGAGGTGGCCGATCAGCTCGGGGACTAAGGTCCTGTGGCCCGCGGCGAGGCTCGAGGCGCCGACCACGTCGACTTGCCTTTCGACCGCGAGCCGGGCGCTTTCCTCGGGGGTCTGGAAGAGCGGGCCGGGGACGATCTCGAACCCCAGATCGGCGAAGGCCGAGGAGACGAGGTTGGCGCCGCGGTCGTGACCGTCCTGGCCCATCTTGGCGACCAGCATGCGCGGCCGGCGGCCGAGCCGGCGCTGAATCGCGCCGACGCCGCTGGTGGCGCGGGTCCAGGCGGGATCGTCGGCCCAGGCGGCGCCGTAAATGCCCCGCACCGGGGTGGGGACGGTCTCGTAGCGGCCGAACACCTCCTCGAGCGCGGAAGAGATTTCGCCGAGCGTAGAGCGGGCGCGGGCCGCCTGGATGGAGAGAGCGAGCAGATTGGCGTCGCCCTGGGCGCCCGCGCGCAAGGCGTCGAGCGCGGCCTTCGCTTCGGCTTCGTCGCGCGATGCCCGGGTCTTTTCGAGCCGCTTGATCTGGCCGGCGCGGACCTTGGCATTGTCGATGTCGAGGAAGTCGTGATGCTCCTCCTCGTCGAGCCGGTAGCGGTTGACGCCGACGATCGCGGTCTCGCCCAGGTCGGCACGGGCGGCGCGCGCGGCGGCGGCCTCCTCGATGCAGCGCTTGGGCATGCCCTCGGCGACCGCCCGGGTCATGCCGCCCAGGGCCTCGACCTCTTCGATCAATGCCCAGGCCTTGCCGGCGAGCTCGTGCGTGAGCGCCTCGACATAATAAGAGCCGCCGAGCGGATCGGCGACATTGGCGATGCCGCTCTCCTCGGCGAGGATCAGCTGGGTGTTGCGGGCGATGCGGGCCGAGAAATCGGTGGGGAGCGCGATCGCCTCGTCGAAGCTGTTGGTGTGCAGCGACTGGGTTCCGCCGAGCACCGCCGCCATCGCTTCGATCGTGGTGCGGACGACGTTGTTATAGGGGTCCTGCTCGGTCAGGCTCACCCCCGAGGTCTGACAGTGGGTGCGCAGCATCTTCGATTTCTCGGCCGTGGCGCCGAACGCGTCCATGATCCGGTGCCACAAAAGGCGCGCGGCGCGCAGCTTCGCCACCTCCATGAAGAAGTTCATGCCGATCCCGAAGAAGAAGCTCAGCCTGGGCGCGAAGGCGTCGACGTCGAGCCCCTTGGCCCGGGCGGCGCGGACATAGTCCATGCCGTCGGCGAGCGTGAAGGCGAGCTCCTGGACCGCGGTCGCGCCGGCCTCGTGCATGTGATAGCCCGAGATCGAGATCGAGTTGAACTTCGGCATGTTGGCCGAGCAATATTGGATGATGTCGGCGACGATCCGCATCGAGGGCGCGGGCGGGTAGATATAGGTGTTGCGGACCGCGAACTCCTTCAGGATGTCGTTCTGGATCGTGCCCGCAAGCTGCGCCAAAGCGACACCCTGCTCCTCGGCGGCGACGATGTAGAAGGCCATGACGGGCAGGACGGCGCCGTTCATCGTCATGCTGACCGACATCTCGTCGAGCGGGATGCCGTCGAACAGGATCTTCATGTCCTCGAGCGTGTCGATCGCGACGCCCGCCTTGCCGACGTCGCCGGTTACGCGGGGATGGTCGCTGTCATAGCCGCGGTGGGTGGCGAGGTCGAAGGCGACCGAGAGGCCCATCTGCCCGGCCGCGAGGTTCGCGCGGTAGAACGCGTTCGACTCCTCGGCCGTGGAGAAGCCGGCGTACTGGCGGATGGTCCAGGGTTGGCCTGCGTACATCGTTGCGCGCGGTCCGCGCACGAACGGATAGACCCCGGGGATGCCGTCGGCGAAGTCGACGCCGGCGACGTCGGCAGCCGTCCAGAGCGGCTTGACCTCGATGCCCTCGGGCGTTTGCCAGACGAGGCCGTCGGGATCCTTACCCTTGCGCTCCTTGGCTGCGAGCTCGCGCCACGTGCTCGTATCGGCCGGGGTCCGCGTCGCCGCCATGACCCGGGTACTGTGAGACATTCGCCCGACCCGTTCAACCGAGCGGGCTCGGGCGTCAGCCGGCTCCCCGTCACGACGACAGCGGTGTGCCGAGCGAGAGGTGCGTCACCGGGTCAGTGGAGCCGGTCGACCGGGCGGCGGCGGCGTCAGGCCCGAACTGTGGCAGGCCGCGCTCCGCCAGCGCGCGACGGATGTCGGGCAGCGCGCGCTCGGCGGCCGCCGCGCCGCGGTCGATCATCTCCTGCGGGCGATAGAACTCGATCCAGGTGAAGTCCGACACGTCGGGGCAGATCCGCACGTCCGCGGCGATGTGCTTGAAGTTGCCGAGCTGGTGCTGGAGGAGCTGCATCGAGTTCATCACGATGTCGAGCATGCTCGGCATGCGCCGCGCCCCCGTGAGC
>DASQFO010000069.1:0-3040 GCA_035633095.1 Allosphingosinicella sp.
GTGGAAGGGCAGAATCAAGGGGCAGGTGTCGGCGATCTGGAGCGTCTCGGGGCCGATGGCGACGCCCTGCCCGGTCAGCTGTTCGACCTCTTTCCTCAGCGCCCAGGGATCGAGCACGACGCCGTTGCCGATCACCGACAAGGTGCCGCGCACGATGCCTGAGGGGAGCAGCGAGAGCTTGTAGGTCTCCTCGCCGACGACGAGCGTGTGGCCGGCATTGTGGCCGCCCTGGAAGCGGACGACGATGTCGGCGCGGCTGGCCAGCCAATCGACGATCTTGCCCTTGCCCTCGTCGCCCCACTGGCCGCCGATCACGGTTACGTTGGCCAATGCGGATGCTTTCTTCGAAGAACGGGACGGGCCGCCCCTAGGGCACGCCGCGCGGCGCGTCCAGCCGCCTTGCCCCGACATGACCGGCTTGTTGTTTCAGGTTCATGCAACCCCCCTTGCGCCGGGCGCGTTGGTGGCCTGAGTTTCCTTGAAAGGGAGGACGTAATGCGTAATCTAATCCTTGCCGTGTCCGCGACGGCGATGGCCATCCCGGTCACACTCGCGCTGCCCACCGACAGTGTTCAGGCGCAGCGCCGCAATTACGACCGCAACGGCAATTATATCGGACGGACCTGGCGCGACAGCCAAGGCCGCTACCGCTGCCGCCGGTCGAACGGGACCACCGGGCTTATCGTCGGCGCCGCGGGTGGCGCGCTGATCGGCCGCCACCTCGATGGCGGCCGCAACCGCACCACCGGCACGATCCTCGGCGCCGCCGCCGGCGCGCTGGTCGGCCGCGAGGTCGAGCGCGGCCGCAGCCGCCGTCGCTGCCGCTAATTATTGATAGCTGAACAAGAAGCGGGCCGCCTCCCTGGGAAGCGGCCCGCTTTCCTTGTGCCCGGCGTGCGTCAGGCGGTCGCGGGCTTGCCGGTCGGCTTCTTGGCGGCCGGGCGCTTGCGCGCGGCGGGACGCTTGGCCGGGGTTCTTGCCGGCTTGGAAGCCTTGGAGGCCTTGGCGCGGACTGCGGGCTTCTTCTTTGTGGCCGGAGCCTTGCGCGCGCCCGCGGCGGGCTTGGCCGGCGCGGCCTTCCCGCCGCTGCCCTCGCCCATCATGCGGCGGACCGCCTCGGTGGCGGCGTCGATCATCGCCGCGCCGATCTTGTTGGCGCTGTCCGCGGCGGCGTCGGCCGCGGCCTCGGCGGCGTTCTGGGCCTGGCGCGCGCCGCGCCTGGCGCTGTCGCGGACGTTCTTGTTGGCCGCGAGCGCCGCCGCGGCGGTGACCAGGCCGGCGGCGAGCAGGCTGCGCGCGACCGGATTCTGTGCAAGCTCGGCGGCGCGGCGCCCGGCCTCGCGGAGGGCGTCGGGGATCATGTCGGCGGCGCTGCGGCCACCCGCACCGCCCGTTCCGCCTTTGGGAGTTGCCTTCCCGGTTCCGCCTTTTGAAGTTGCCTTCTTTGCCATGGGGAGCTCCTGTGCTTCGTATCCTGAGCGTAACAGACACGCGAGCGGCCGAACAGTTCCGCGCAGGCCGCCTTCGGGGACGAGCGAAAGGCCGCCGGGGCGAAACCCGACGGCCCTTTCGACATGGTCAGCGGCCGGAAGCGTTCCAGCCCGGAAGTGCTTGAAAGACTAGGCTTCCAACTCCCGAACGAACCTGACCGACCCCTCTGCTGAACCATGAGACATCGGATCACCTCCTTTCGCTGGGTTGATGGCCCGATCACTATGATTCGCGACGAATCGCCGATCAAGTCTTGATCTCATTTTATTTGACGCTAGGATTCCATGCTTCGCGCGGCGCCCCAGGGCGCCTTTTTTATTGCGCCCGGCATTCCTCGATTGCTCGCGCCGGCTCGGGCCAGGACGGCAGGATGAGATCCGGGACGCCGGCGGCGCGGACCAGGAAGCGGCCTCGGCTGAACACGATTTGATCGAGCAGGGGATCGGTCGCCGGCAGGGTGGCCCCCGCCTCGAGCGCAAGTTCGTCGGTCGGCAGCGTTCGTTCGCCGAAGCTGGTACGAATGATCAGCGGCGAACCGCCGGATACGAACATTCGAACCAGGCTGAACCGCCGGTCATGCGCGCAACGGACGACGAACACCCCGATGCCGTCCTGCATGAACACGGCGACACCGGCGCCGCGATCGGTGTTGTAGCTCCAGTCGCCTGGCGAAAGCGGGCCGTCGCGCCAATCGGCGGGTGGCGGGGGTTCGGGTAATTGCGGCTGCGGGGACGGCGCCGGGGGCGGCATCGGCGCCGGGGCGGGCGGTGTCGGCGGGGGTGCGCAGGACGCGAGCAACGCCGCCGCGGCGAGCGCCGCGCCCGCGCTCCTCATTCGCATCCTAATTCGCATTCACCCGGACAAGCGCCGGCCGCGGCGCCAGGTTCATTGGGCGACCGGCGCCGCGCTATTGGCCGCGGCGGCTTCGTTGCCGGCGGCTTCGTTTGCCGAGGTGCGCTGGTTTTCGCCATTCGCGCATCCGTTCACATAGGCGCCGACCAACGGGCTGGGCGGAAGGACGAGTGGCGGAGAGTCGCCGATCCGGATGACGATCGGGGTGGTGGCCTCGGCAAGAACCGGCCGAAACGGGTCGTTCGCCGGCAGCGTGGCGCGCACCATCGGGAGCGCGCCGCCGGCGCTGGCGACGGCGAGCCGCCGCGTCTCGCTGCCCACCGTCACGAGCATCACCGGCAGGTCTCCCGCCGACGCCGCCCCGTGGCGCTGGAGCAGGGTCCCGCGGCGGGCGTCGCAGCGCAGGCTGAGCAAGGGCGGCGCACCGGCCGGGCCGAATTCGAGCGTGGCCTGCTCATCCTGGAGGCCGGCGCGCCACTCGCCGAGCGCCAACTCGTCCTCATCGCCCTCGGGCTGGCGCACGGTGGTCCTGATCTGGTTGGATTCGTTGCCGATCGGGCTGAAGGCGGCCTCTTCCGAGCGCGCGCACCCGGCGAGCAGGGCGCTGCCGATCAACGGGAGCGTGGCAAAGAGCAGCGCATGGCGGATCATCGTTTCGAATCCTTCCTGAGGGTTCGAGTTTCTCTTAGGGCGCTTT
>DASQFO010000070.1:0-9014 GCA_035633095.1 Allosphingosinicella sp.
CGGCCCGCGCCGCTTCCGCCGCCTGGGCCGCCTCGCGCCAGCGGGCGAAGACCAAGCGGGCCTCGGCGACCTTGATCTGGTCGGAGAGCTTGCGGTAGCGCTCGGCGGCGCGGGCCTGGCGGCGGAGCGCCCCCTCGCGCATCTCCATGTCGGCGAGGATTTCGTCGAGCCGGATGAGATTGGCTTCGGTGGCACGAAGCTTCTGCTCGGCATCCTTGCGGCGGACGTGGAGGCCCGCAATCCCGGCCGCTTCCTCGAGCATCAGCCGCCGCTCGGTCGGCTTGGCCGCGATCACCGCGCTGATCTTGCCCTGGCTGACCAGGGCCGGCGAATGGGCGCCGGTCGCCGCGTCGGCGAAGAGCAAGGCGACGTCCTTCGCCCGGACGTCGCGGCCGTTGATCCGATAGGCCGAGCCCGCGCCGCGCTCGATCCGCCGCGTCACCTCGACCTCGCCCATCGGCGCGACCTGGACCTCGCCCTCGCTGTCGCCGCTCTCGCGCTCGACCAGCATCGTCACCTCGGCGAAATCGCGCGCGGGGCGCAAGGCGGTGCCGGTGAAGATGACGTCGTCCATGCCGGCGCCGCGCATCGATTTGGGCGAGCTTTCGCCCATCACCCAGCGGATCGCCTCGAGCACGTTCGATTTGCCGCAGCCATTGGGCCCGACGAGCCCGGTCAGCCCGTCCTCGACGCGCATCTCGGCGGGCTCGACGAAGCTCTTGAAGCCGGAGAGTTTGAGCCTCTTGACCTTCACCTTGCGCTACCGGCCCCCCTTCATTCGCTCAGCGGCCGCCGAGCAGCGGCTCGAGCGCGGCCCAATCGTGGACGTGGTCCGCGAGCCGGCCGTTGACGACGAAGCTCGGCGTTGCGTGCACGCCGAAATCGCGGCCCGCGGCCTCCCGCATCCCGGTGAGGCGGGTGAGGCTCGCCTGATCGGCAAGGCAGGTCCGCTGGACCGAAGCCGGGACCCCGTGCCGCGCCCCGATCGCATCGAGGCCGAGCAGGGCGACGATGCGCTGCATCGCGGCGAGCGGCTGCATGCCGCGCAGCTCGGTGCGCTGGGCCTCGGTCAGCGCGTCGGTCCGGGCCATCCATTGCCGCTGCCCGGCCAGCAAGGCTCCGGTGAGGTCGAAATAGCGCGACGGCGGCGCGCAGCGGCTGAGGAACGAGGCGGCAAGGTCGTAGCCGTTCAGGACGTAATTGCGATATTCGAGGCTGACCCGGCCGGTGCGGACATGATCCTGGATCAGCCGCGGCGCGCCCTGGGCCGCGAACTGGGCGCAATGCGGACAGGTCAGCGACAGGAACTCGATCACCTTCACGCTCGCCTGCGGATTGCCCATCCGGAAGCCGCCCTCGGGCGTCCGCACCACGGTCTGCGTCCAGTCGCGCTGAACGGCGCGCCGCTGCGCGGGGGCCGACGCGGCCGGCAGCGCCAGCGCCGCGGTGGCGGCGAGCGCGGCGATCAGGATGCGGGCCCGCATCTCAGCGTCCCAGCGCCGCGCGCAGCCGCGGCTCGAGCGCCGCCCAGCTGGCGATTGTGGCGTCCTGCTTTTCGTCGTTGATGTAGAAGGTCGGCGTGCCCGTCACCTGCTGGTCGCTCATCGCCCGGTTGGTCATGTCGGTGACGGCCTGAACGTTCTGGCGGTTGGAAAGGCACTGGCTGAACCGCGCCTCGGGCATGCCGCGCCGGGCGAAGAAGGTGTCGAGGTCCATCGCCCGGGCGAGCGGCTCGGCCTGCTGCTCGGGCGGCAGCGCGCCGATCCTTTGCCCTTCCGCCTCGTCGATCGCGGCGAAGAATTCGGACTGCTGGCGGAACATCGCCTCGGTGGTGCTGAAAAAGGCGGCCGGCGGCTGGCAGCGCGCGAGCACGGTGAACGCGACGTCGGGCGCGTTCAGGAGGAAATGGCGGAACTCCCAGCTGACCTGGCCCGAGCGGATATAATTGTCGCGCAGGGCCGGAGTCGCGGCTTCCGAGAATTCCTTGCAGTGCGGGCAGGCGAGCGAGGCATATTCGACGAGCCGGACCGGCGCCTCGGGGTTGCCCATCCTGAAGCCGCTCGGGGTCTGGCTCACGACTTCGGTCCAGTCGCCATTGTTGGGCGCGGGGATTTGCGGCAGCGGCGCGCTCGTGTTGGCCGCCGCCGATGAAAGATTATTGCCGCTTTCGCCGCAGGCGGCGAGGGCAAGAGCGAGCGCGATCGCGCAAAGGCTGGTCCGTGCTTTCATGTCTTCCTGTCTCCACCAATTCGGCCGACGACCGGGATCGTCGACACCAATGGCGCTCCATCGCCACCGGTGAGGCCGCGCGCAAGCGATTCCAGGCAGGCGCGCAGCTCGGGATCGGCCACCTCGCGCAGCGAATCGCCCAATTCGGCCGGTATCGGCGCGAGCGATTGCGGCGCGGGGCGCGGCTTCGCCCTTGGCGCCTGAACCGCGCCTTGCCGGATCGCGACCCGCTCGACCGCGGGATAGCCGAAGAACGAATTGACCCGCTCGGCGATCGCCGGCGCGACATGCTGCATCATCGGCGCGTGCGCGCCCTCGACGACCAGGTTGAGCACGCCCCGGCTCTTCTTGCCCGGCGGGAAGCGGATCGATTCGGGCGAAGAGACGGCGGCGTAGCGGACGCCGACGATCTCGCTCCAGCGGCTGACGATCGCCGACTGGACGAAGCCGAAGCGGCGGAAGGCGGCGGCGCCGGCCTGAGGCAAGAGGTCGCAAACCGCCCGCGCGCGGCGCGCCCGCGCCGGCTCGGCCCGCGCCTTCTTGCGTGTCCCCGCTTCTTTGGTCACTTTGCTTTCCACTCTTGGGCTCAGCATGGCATAGGCGGGCCATGCCCGTCGATGCCGCCCATGCGCTTTTGTGTTGGTATGTTGTGGATAAGCGCGTGCTGCCGTGGCGGGTACAAGGCGGCGAACCTGCCGACCCCTATCGAATCTGGCTCTCGGAGGTGATGCTGCAGCAGACGACGGTCGCCGCGGTGAAGCCCTATTTCGAGAAATTCACCTCGCGCTGGCCGACGCTCGAGGCGCTCGCGGCGGCCGACGATGCCGAGGTCATGGCTGCCTGGGCCGGGCTCGGTTACTACGCCCGCGCCCGCAACCTCATCGCCTGCGCGCGCGCGATCGCGGCGGACCATGAAGGCCAGTTCCCCGGGGACGAGGCGAGCCTGCGCAAGCTCCCCGGAATCGGCGCCTATACCGCCGCCGCCATCGCCGCGATCGCGTTCGGCAAGCGCGCGGTGGCGGTCGACGCCAATGTCGAGCGGGTGATTGCCCGGCTGCACGCCGCCTCGGACAAAAAGGCGATCCAGGCTTTCGCCGACGCGATGACTCCGAACGAAAATGCCGGCGACTTCGCCCAGGCGATGATGGATTTGGGCGCCACCATCTGCACGCCGCGGCGGCCGGATTGCGGCCGCTGCCCGCTCACGACGCACTGCGCCGCCTTTCGCGCGGGCGATCCCGAGCTTTATCCCGTCAAGGCCCCCAAGCGGGCGCGGCCGCATCGCGACGGCGTCGCTTATTGGCTCGAAAGCGAGGGCCAGGTCCTGCTCGTCCGCCGCGCCGAACAGGGCCTGCTCGGCGGCATGCTGGCGCTGCCGACCGACGCGCCCGCCGAAGCGGACTGGCGCGAGGCCGGCGCGGTGGACCACGTCTTCACCCATTTCGCGCTGACCATGCGCCTGAAATGCGCGAAGGCGCGGCAGCGGCCCGAGGGTATCTGGTGGCCCGTCGAGAGGATCGGCGAGGCCGGGTTGCCGACCTTGTTCGCCAAATTGGCCGCAATGGGAGTGGCGTGGCGTTCCACTCCCTCACCCTCCCACGCGTCTGCGCCGCGCGGGCCCCTCCCTCTCCCCAAATGGGAGAGGGAAACAGGAAGCTGGCCAGAAAACCCCTCTCCCGTTCGGGGAGAGGGAGGGGCCCGCCGCGAAGCGGTGGGAGGGTGAGGGAATGAAGCATCCGCCCGGCTCAGGAATGGTCAAACGCGCCCGCACTCTCCGCCGAGACATGACCGACGCGGAAGCGCTCGTCTGGCGCCGCCTGCGGGCGAGCCAGCTCGGCGTGAAGTTCCGCCGCCAAATGTGGCTTGGTGGCTTCGTTGCCGACTTCGCATCTGTCGAGGCAAAGCTGGTGATCGAAGTCGATGGCGGCCAGCACGATCTCGACCGGGAAAAGGACGCGCGCCGGGCGGCGGCGATGGCCGCGCTCGGCTATCGGACCCTGCGCTTCTGGAACCACGAGGTGCTGCAGAATATCGACGGAGTGCTGCAGGTGATCTCGGCAGCTATTCCCTCACCCTCCCACCCGGCTGCGCCGGGCGGGCCCCTCCCTCTCCCCAGAATGGGAGAGGGACGTTGAAACCGCGCCCGCCCAAAAACCCCTCTCCCATTTGGGGAGAGGGAGGGGCCCATCGCGCCAGCGATGGGAGGGTGAGGGCATGAGCGCGCCCGGCTTTACCGGCGCCGGGCTCGACCGCGCCGATCATCTCCGCCTCGATCCCGATCAGATCGCCGCGATGATGGCCAATGGCGACGCGCGGCTGCTGGCGCTCGACACGCTCGATCCGGTGCTCGACGGGGCCGGACGGCTCGCCTGGGGGCCGCTGTCCGGCGAGCGCGACCTACTGTTCCTGGGCATCGAGGAAGGTGTGCCCCATTTCGCGCCCCTGTTGCGTCTCGAGACGCTCGGCGCGCGGGCGTGGTCGGTGTTCCGGCTGCTTGCGCTGATGAGCCCGAAGGACGCCGCGATCTGGGCGGCGGCGCGGAGCTTGAACGAATGGCACAACCGCCACCGTTTCTGCGGCATTTGCGGAACCGCGACCGACGTCTATCGCGCCGGCTGGGGCCGCAAATGCCCCGGCTGCGGCGCCGAGCATTTTCCGCGCGTCGATCCGGTCGTGATCATGCTCGCCGAGCATGACGGCCGCGTGCTCGTCGCCCGCCAGCACCAATATCCGCACGGCCGCTATTCGGCGCTGGCCGGCTTCGTCGAGCCCGGCGAATCGATCGAGGAGGCGGTGGCGCGCGAGCTGATGGAAGAAGCGGGCGTCGCGGTTTCGGACGTGCGCTACCTCGCCAGCCAGCCCTGGCCCTTTCCCAATTCGCTGATGATCGCCTGCGTCGCCACCGCGCAATCGGACGCGCTGACGCTCGATGAGACCGAGCTCGAGGACGGTTTCTGGGTCGATCGGGCGGGCGTGCTCGCGGCCTTGGCGGGCGATCCCGAGGCGCCGTTCGTGGCGCCGCCGCCTTTTGCCATTGCCAACACGCTCCTGACGCGCTGGAGTGAGGACAGGGGATGAGGAGAAATATTATGAAGCGTTCGAACCTGCTGACCGGGGGCGCCGCCTTGCTCGTCCTCGCCGGCTGCGCGACCGGGCAGATGAACCAGCGCGCGAACCTCGCCGTGACGATGACCGGTATCCAGGAAGTGCCGGGCCCGGGCGATCCCGACGGCAGCGGCACGGTCGAGATCCGCGTCACGCCCGCCGAGGGACAGGTCTGCTGGAACCTCTACGCACGCGGCATCGAGCCCGCCACCGCCGCCCATATCCATCGCGGCGCCGCCGGCATTGCCGGGCCGCCGGTCGTCGCCCTGGCCACGCCCGACGCGGCCGGCCACAGCCAGGGCTGCGCCACCGTCGATTCCGCCCTCGCCCGCGAGATCGCGATGCGCTCGTTCGACTTCTACGTGAACGTCCACACCGCGGCCCAGCCGGCGGGCGCGATTCGCGGCCAATTGCGCGGGGGCCCTAGGCGCCCGGAGCGCGCGACGCCGGCTTCGCCGCGCTAGCTCGCGGCTTGCGGGGCCGCGGCTTCGCCTTGGGCGCCGCGGCCGATTTCGGCTTGGCTTTGGCCTTGGGCCTCGCTTTGGCTTTCGGCTTCGGCTGCGGGGCGTCGCTCTCGGCCTGGGCCTCGCGCAATCCCTCCTCGATGCCCTTGAGGAAGGTGCGCAAGCCATCGGCCGCGGCTTTGCGAAACGCCTCGGCGATCTTCGATCCGTCGATATGCACCCGAGTCTCGCCGCACATGATATGAGCCCTCCTCCGGCTACCATCCGCTATATCGTCCTCGCTCGCGCGCGGGCCCTCGCGCCGCGCGCGGCCCGCCGCCGCCATCGCCGCGGTGGCGAAATCGCGCACGAAGGGGTTGGCCGCCGACTTGATGGCCTTCCTGACCTTTTTGCGAACCTTCTTCGAAACCCTCATCCCGATCCTCGCTTCGCTGACCATGATCCGTCCTCCTGTGTATTAATATAGTAACACAGTTGAGCGTCTTCAAGAAGCCCTATTTCGCGAGAGGCCGAAGCCGGAGTCAGCCGGCGGGCTTGCGGGGCTTCACGGGCCTGCGGGGTTTCACGGGCTTGCGCGGCTTCGCCGGCTTGCGCGGCGCCACGGGCTTGCGCGGAGCGGCGGGCGGCTTCGCCCTCGCGGCCTCATAGCCTTCGAGGAAGCGGCGGGCGCCCTCGGCGGCGGCGGCGCGCATCACCTCGCCGAGATCGAGCGCATCGAGGCTGGCCCTGGTCTTCTTGCCGGCGCCGGCGGCCCGCATCGCCTCGAGCGCGCGCTCCGCCGCCAGGGTCAGCCCGGCAATGGCGAGATCGCGCACCGCGCCCGAGCCGGTGAGCTTCAGCGCCTGCTTCGCCTGTTTGCGCAGCTTTTTGGGGACCTTCACCCCCGCCACGCGCTTTGGAATTTTCGCCTTGGCCATGCCCCGTCTCCCGCGACTCGACGCCTTCATTCGACCAGGATTAGCGCGCTCATGCCGAGCGCGCGATGGACAAGGTTGGCGCTGCGCGCGGAATAGCGTCCCGGTGCGGGAACCAGCGCCACGGTGCGGCGCTCGCCCGGCGCCAGCCGGACCCGGCCGCCGGCGACGCTGCGCGCGTCCCGTGCGCGCACCCGGGCGGCGCGGAAAAAGCCGGGCGCGCTGAAGCTGAGGGTCGCGCGGCCGTTATTGACGAAGTGGAGCTTGACCGGCCTGCCGGCGTCGAGCCGGATCAGCCTGGGCTCGTAGCTGTAGGTCTGGAGCAGCACCTCGCGTTCGGGCGCCGCGCGCCATTCGGGCTCGGCCTGCGCCAGAGCGGGCGCGGCGAGGAGCAGGGCGAGAGCGGGCAGAAAGGCGCGGATCGGAACGTCTCCTCCTCAGAATCGCAGCGGATTGACCCTTTTCACTCCGGGTAAAGCCTCGAGCCGCCCGACCAGTTCCCCATCGATATGGCCGTCGACCGAAACCAGCGCCACCGCTTCGCCCCCCGCCTCGCGCCGCCCCAGGTGGAAGGTGGCGATATTGACGCCGGCTTCGCCGAGCAGGGTGCCGAGCCGGCCGATGAAGCCCGGCGCGTCCTCGTTGACGATATAGATCATCTCGCCGGCCAGTTCCGCCTCGATCGCGATCCCGAACATGTCGACGAGACGCGGCGCCGCGTTGCCGAACAGGGTGCCGGCAACAGCGCGCGGCCCGTCCGGCGTGGTCACGGTGACGCGAACGAGGGTGTGGTAATCGCCTTCGCGGTCGTGGCGGATCTCGCGCAGGTCGAGCCCGCGCTCCTTGGCGAGGAAGGGCGCGTTGACCATGTTCACCGTGTCGGAATAGACCCGCATCAGCCCGGCCAGCACCGCGCCCGTGATCGGCTTCTGGTTCAATTGCGCGGCGGCGCCCTCGACCTCGACGGAGACCCCCTCGATCCGGTCCCCCTCGACCTGGCCGATCAGCGAGCCGAGCCTCTCGGCCAGCTCCATATAGGGCCGCAGCCGCGGCGCCTCCTCGGCCGTGAGCGAGGGCATGTTGAGCGCGTTGGTGACGCCGCCGCGGACCAGGAAGTCCGACATCTGCTCGGCGACCTGGATCGCGACCTTGGCCTGCGCCTCGGTGGTCGAGGCGCCCAGGTGCGGCGTCGCCACCAGCCCCGGCGCGCCGAACAGGGGATTGGCGGTCGCCGGCTCCGACGCGAAAACGTCGAGCGCCGCGCCCGCGACCTGCCCCGAATCGAGCGCTTGCCTGAGCGCCGCCTCGTCGATCAGCCCGCCGCGCGCGCAATTGACGATGCGCACGCCCCTTTTGGTCCTGGCGAGGTTTTCGGCGGACAGGATGTTGCGCGTCTGGTCGGTCAGCGGCGTGTGCAAGGTGATGAAGTCGGCGCGGCGCAGCAGCTCTTCGAGCTCGACCTTCTCGACGCCGAGCTCGAGCGCGCGCTCCGCGGTCAGGAACGGATCGTAGGCGACGACCTTCATCCTGAGGCCGAGCGCGCGGTCGGCCACGATCGAGCCGATATTGCCGCAGCCGATCAGGCCCAGGATCTTGGAGGTCAGCTCGACCCCCATGAACCTGTTCTTCTCCCACTTGCCGGCCTGGGTCGAGGTGTCGGCGGCGGGCAGCTCGCGCGCGAGCGCGAACATCAGGGCGACCGCATGCTCCGCCGTGGTGATCGAATTGCCGAACGGCGTGTTCATCACGACGATTCCGCGCGCGGTCGCCGCCGGGATGTCGACATTGTCGACCCCGATCCCGGCGCGGCCGACGATCCTGAGCTTTTGCGCCGCGGCCAGGAGCGCCGCATTGACCCTGGTCGCCGAGCGGATGGCGAGCCCGTCATAATCGCCGATGATCGCCGCGAGCGCGTCCCCGTCGAGGCCCGGTCTCTCGTCGACCTCGACGCCGTTGGCGCGGAAGATCTCGGCGGCTTTCGGATCCATCGGGTCCGCGATCAGCACTTTGGGCATAGGTCGCCTTTCCCCCTCTCCCCTTCAGGGGAGAGGGCCGGGGAGAGGGGGAGTCTGAGAACCTGCTCAAGCGCCTGCAGCACGCCGTCCAGATTGGTCATGATGTCGCTGTTGGTGAACCGGATGACGCGATATCCTTTCGTTTCGAGGAACCGGGAGCGCGCCGCATCATAATCGGCGCTGGACGCGTGCGTGTCGCCATCCACTTCGATCACGACCATGCGCGGAGTTCGGCAAGCAAAGTCGACGATGTAGCTGCCGACGACCACCTGGCGTCTGAACTTCGT
>DASQFO010000071.1:0-1548 GCA_035633095.1 Allosphingosinicella sp.
GGGACAGGGCGACCTGCTCATCCCGGAAACAGGCAAAGCCGACAGGCGCACGAAGGCGCCGCCGGAGGACCGGTTAACGGGATGACGGCCATGTAGGATTTGAGCGGGGCGGTGTCAAGCGAGGCGGCGGCTCAGTCCTCGAGCTTTCTGCGATAGGTTTCAGGCAGGAAGACGAGCCCCACCACCACCGTCACCCCCGCTACCAGGATCGGGTACCAAAGCCCGTAATAGATGTCCCCGGTCGCCGCGACCATTGCGAAGGCGGTGGTCGGCAGGAAGCCGCCGAACCAGCCATTGCCGATATGGTAGGGGAGCGACATCGAGCTGTAGCGGATCCGGGTCGGGAAGAGCTCGACCAGCAGCGCCGCGATCGGGCCGTAGACCATCGTCACGTAGAGGACGAGGACGAAGAGGATGAGGACGACGAGCGGCTTGTTCACCTGAGCGGGCTCGGCGCGCTCGGGATAGCCGGCTTGGGTGAGCGCGGCGCGGGCCTCGGCCTGGAACGCGGCGATCGCCTCGGCCCCGCCGGCGGGCGCGGCGATGAATGTGCTGCCGACCTCGAGGCGGGCGCCGGCGCCTGGCGGCGCGGCGACATCGGCATAGGAGACGCCCGAGCGGGCGAGGAAGGCCTTGACGACGTCGCACGAGCGCGCGTCGAACTTGTTGCGGCCGATCGGGTCGAACTGGACCGAGCAATCCGCCGGGTCGGCGGCGACGCGGACCGGCGCCGACGCGGTGGCGGCGTGAAGCGCGGGGTTGGCGGCCTTCGAAAGCGCCTCGAACAGCGGAAAATAGGTCAAGGCGGCGAGCGCGCAGCCGGCGAGGATGATCTTCTTGCGCCCGATCTTGTCCGAGAGCCAGCCGAACAGGATGAAGAAGGGCGTGGCGAGCGCCAGCGCGATCGCGATCAGGATGTTGGCCGTCGCGCCGTCGACCCTCAGGGTCCGTTCGAGGAAGAAGAGCGCGTAGAACTGGCCCGCATACCAGACCACCGCCTGCCCGGCGACCGCGCCGAACAGGGCGATCAGGACCAGCTTGAGGTTGGACCAGCGCGCAAAGGCTTCGGTCAGGGGCGCCTTCGATCCCTTCCCTTGCTCCTTCATGCGGGCGAAGACCGGGCTCTCCTCGAGCTTCATCCGGATCCAGAGCGAGACGGCGAGGAGCAGGATCGAAAGCAGGAACGGCAGCCGCCAGCCCCAGGCCGCGAACGCCGCCTCGCCGAGCCAGGTGCGCAGCGAGATGACGACGATGAGCGCGAGGAACAGGCCGAGCGTCGCGGTGGTCTGGATGAAGCTCGTATAGAGGCCGCGGCGGCCGGCCGGCGCGTGCTCGGCGACATAGGTCGCGGCGCCGCCATATTCGCCGCCCAGGGCCAGGCCCTGCGCCAGGCGCAGGGCGACGAGCAGGACCGGGGCGGCGACGCCGGCGGCGGCGTAGCTCGGCAGCAGGCCGACCGCGAAGGTGGAAAGCCCCATGATCCCCATGGTGACCAGAAATGTATATTTGCGGCCGACCAGATCGCCGATCCGGCCGAAGAGGATCGCG
>DASQFO010000072.1:0-2006 GCA_035633095.1 Allosphingosinicella sp.
ATTCGCGCTCGCGCTCGCGCAGGATGCGTGTCCGATCCGGCTGGCCCGGACCGGATCGGAATGAATCCTCGCCAAGATCGAGGTTGAACAGGGCGAAAGCGGCGTTGGCGTTGAGGATCGACCCGTCGCCGAACGCACGGCGAAGCGTTCCCGAAATGCGCGGCCCATCCTCGTCCACGAACAGCACTTCGTCGCGTCGGTCGAGGATCGCGCCCGCCGGATCGGTCACCAGCTCGGGCCCGGCATTGCCGTTGCGCCGGCTGACGTTGCGCAGCCCCAGGGTGAAATCCGTCCCGCCGATCGCGCCGGCGATGTTGACCTCGCCGTCGAGCAGCCGGGGCGGGGTTCGCCGCGCCCGGATCTGCGGCCGCCAGGCGAAGCTGCCCGAAAGCCCTCGCGAGCTGGTGATGATGTTGGCGACCTGGCCGCTCAACCCGGAAATGTTGAAGGTCGCTCCGTCGGCGATGTCGATGCGGGTGACGTTCGCCGCGCTGATCCGGCCCAGTTCGGTCTGGATGTCGGTCGAGCGGCCGGTGAAGCGCTCGCCGTTGATCAGCACGTTGCTGGTCGCCTCGCCGAGCCCGCGCCGCTCGGTGTCGCCGGCGTTGATCGAGAAACCCGGGACATTGTTGAGCATGTCGAGCGCCGTACGCGGCGCGAAGCGGGCGAAGTCGGCCGGCGTGTAGCTGCGGGCCCCCTGCGGCGCGGCGGGATCGGCGGCAACCGGCGGCGGCTCCTCGCCGGGCGGCGGCGCGGCGGGCTGGGCCAGAGCCGGCGACGCCGAGCACAGCAAGGCGATAAGCAACGCGGAGCGCGCACCGGACGGCGTCATAGGATCCTCCCTCACAGGCCGCCGTCCCCTGCGGCATCGAGCAATTGTGCCCGCTACATTTGTAACACTAACCTGGCCGCGTCAACCTGAACGCACGCCTAATGGCCGGGACATAAGCGGCGCGCCGGAACGGCTTTTCGACAAAGCGGTTTTTCCTTTCGACCAGCGCTCAAGAGGAACGACATGGCCGACACCGACACGATCGAGATGATCCACGAAGACGATTTGCCGGGCCATGAAAGCGCGCTCGAACCAAGGCCTGAATGGCGGCCTTTCTATCCGGGCTCGGGCCGGCTCTATGGCAAGGTCGCCCTGATCACAGGCGCCGACAGCGGCATCGGCCGCGCCGTCGCCGCCCTGTTCGCGCGCGAGGGCGCCGACATCGCCATCCTGTATCTCTGCGAGCATGACGACGCCGCCAGGACGAAGGCGATCGTCGAGGCGGAGGGGCGCCGGGCGGTCGCCATCGCCGGCGATCTCGGCGACAAGGGCTTTTGCGACCAGGCCGTCGCCAGGGTGGTGAAAGAGCTCGGCGGCCTCGATATCCTGATCAACAATGCGGGCGAGCAGCATCCCGACAAGGACATCAGGGACATTAGCGAGGAGCAGCTCAAGCGCACCTTCCAGACCAACATCTTCTCGATGTTCTTCCTGACCCAGGCCGCGCGCCCGCACCTCAAGAAAGGCGCGGTGATCGTCAACTGTACCTCGATCACCTCCTATCAGGGCTCGGAGGAGCTGCTCGACTATAGCGCGACCAAGGGCGCGATCACCGCCTTCACCCGCTCGCTCTCGGAGAATCTCGTCGGCGAGGGAATCCGCGTCAATGCCGTCGCCCCCGGGCCGATCTGGACGCCGCTCAATCCCTGCGGCGGCTCGACCCCGGAGAAAATGAAGAGCTTCGGCGAGGACACGCCGATGGGACGGCCCGGCCAGCCCAACGAGGTCGCGCCCAGCTTCCTGTTCCTCGCCTGCGAGGACAGCCGCTACATGTCGGGCCAGGTCCTCCACCCCAATGGCGGCACCATCGTCAACGGCTAGCCCGCGGGGTGAGGCCTGCATTTGCCCCTTGCGCGCCGCTTCGCTAGGAGCGGCTTGCGACAGTGGCCCCCATCACCGGGGTCTTCCAAGAGTTCCGCTTTTTGGGGTTCAAATGGCCGGCCATTCCAAGTTC
>DASQFO010000073.1:0-9438 GCA_035633095.1 Allosphingosinicella sp.
GAACTCGATCTCGTTCTGCTTGCAGAGCGCGACCCGGATCGTCTCACCGAGGCGGTGCAGCGCGGCGAGCAACCTTGTCATGGCCAGGTCCTTTCTAGGCGGTGGTGTTGAAGGTGAGCCCGGTGATCGCGAAGGCGGCGACCAGGGCGAAGAGCTGGTGGGTGGTTCCGTCCCACTGGGCGAGCCGGGCGAGGCCGGCGCGCGCGGCGGCGAGGGCGTCGTCCACCAGCAAGCCGAACTGATCGTGGTTGTCGACCCACATGCGGCCGTCGAGTTCATCGCGCATTTCGAATTCCTTTCGTTTCCGTGCCGCTGAAATGGCATTTCGCCACCGCGCGCGCCAACGAAAGTCTCGACAGGAAGTATAAGGCTGGCTTATATGTTTTGCCCATGGCCCGACTCCCGCCGCTGAGCGCCGTTCGCGTGTTCGAAGCCGCCGCGCGCCACCAGAACTTCACGCAAGCCGCGGCCGATCTCGGGATGACCCAGGCCGCGGTCAGCTATCAGATTCGCTTGTTGGAGGAGCGGCTCGGCGTGCCCCTGTTCGCGCGCGTCAAGGGGCGCGTCTCGCTGACCGAGGCAGGGCGGCGGATCGCGCCGTTGGTCGCCGCCGCCTTCGAGACGCTGGGCGACGCCTTTTCGGGGCTGGTCGCCGAGGACCAGGCCCTGCTCTCGATCAGCACCGCGCAGACCTTCGCCACCACCTGGCTGGCGCCGCGGCTCGGGGATTTTCAGATCCGCCATCCCGATCTCGCGGTGCGCCTTTCCAGCGACAACCGGCTGATCGATTTTTCGACCGGCGAGTTCCACGCCGCGATCCGGGTCGGCCGCGGCGGCTGGCCGGGCTTGCGCTGCCATTTCCTGTTCCGGCTCAATTTCAGCCCGATCTGCAGCGCCGAATTCGCGCGTGCGCACCGGCTCGAGCGGCCCGAGCAATTGCTCGACGTGCCGCGCCTCTCGCCCGGCGACGATTGGTGGAGCGCCTGGCTCGCCGAGAGCGGGGTGGCGCCGCGCGGCGGGGCGCCCGGCGCGGGCCTCGTCCTCGACAACCAGGTGATGGAGGCGAACGCGGCCTTTGCCGGCGCCGGCATCGCGATGATGACGCCGATGTTCTGGCGCGGCGAGCTGGCGGCCGGGCGGCTGGTCCAGCCCTTCCCCTATATCCACGTCACCGACCGGAGCCACTGGCTGGTCTATCCCGAAGGCCGCCGCAACCAGCCCAAGATCGCCGCCTTGCGCGACTGGTTGCTCGGCGAGGCGCGGGCGGCGGCCGAGGGCGAGCAGGCCGAGGTTTTCGTCGAGCCCTGAAGAAACCCCCTCCCGGAAAGGGAGGGGGCTGGGGGTGGGTGCGCGGCGAAGCCGCGCTCGGCGAGGACGAGTGGGCGCCTTCGGCGGCGTCGAGCCGCCTCGGCCGCACCCACCCCCCTACCCCTCCTTTGCGGGGAGGGGCGAGACTCAGGCGGCCGGGGCGGGCTCCGGCTCCGGCGCCGCCTTCGCGAACCAGCGCCGGCGGACGAAGCGGAAGCCGAGCCAGCCGAGGAGAACCGCCAGCGCCCAGGGCAGCAGCCGGACCAGGACGACGATTAGGATGTTGAGGCTGTAGAGCAGATCGTCGCCGGCCCGCTGCAGCGCCTGCCTGAGGCTCGGGCCCTGGCCGAAGCCCGGGGCATAGGCGCCCGAGCCGTAATGGAAGACCATCGGCGTGGTGGCGAGCGTCTCCTGCTGCTGGGTACGGCTTTCCCTGAGGTCGCGGATCTGCTGGCGGAGCTGTCCGGCCTCATATTCGAGCTGCGACTTCTGCGCGCCGGCGCCCATTGCTCGCAGGCGCGCCTCGATCCGCTCGAGCTCGACCTGCAGTTCGGCGAGGCTGCGGCCGGCGGCCTGGATCGAAGAGCCGACATCGACGCCGGTGATCTCGCTCTCGGTCAGCATGCCCTCGGCGCCGACGACCACGGCGACGCTGTCGCGGCCGAAATGGCGCGCGAGCGCGGGGTGGAGCTTCAGCGCCAGCATCGCCTCTATGTCGCGGCCGTTATTGACGACGCGGTAGAGCATGCCGGTGATCCGGCAGCGGGCGATCGTCAGCTGCTCGCACATCTGCGCGTGCCGCTCCTGCACCGCCGAGATGTGCTGTGGCTGGAGCTGGAAGGCGTAGCGATAGTTGAACGCGACGCCCGGCGCGGCGGTCGGCGCGACGTTGGGGCCGGAGGCGGCGCGGGATTGCGCGGTGGCGGGCGCCGAGGTCTCTGCCGCGCTCATGCCGGCGTCGGCGGCGTTCGACGATTCGGACATCCGGTCGGAGGGGCCGGGGGGCATGCTTCGGTCGGCCTGGCCGCAGGAGGCGGTGGTGGCGAGAAGCAGGACGAGGAAGGGAAGCGAACGGCGCACGATCGGTCTCCTCTCTTGTTATATTATTACATGACTCTACCATATCAGTTGACAATCGCAAGCCCCATTTTGCATCGGCGAATCCCCTGCTAACGGGGCGCCATGAGTGATGAATTCGATACCGTCGTCGACCACCTGTTCGACGACGCTTTGTCCCAGCGTTACCTCGTCTACGCCCTCTCGACGATCACCGCGCGGTCGCTGCCGGACCTGCGCGACGGGCTGAAGCCGGTGCACCGGCGCCTGTTATGGGCGATGCGGCTCCTGAAGCTCGATCCCGCTTCGGCCTACAAGAAATGCGCGCGCGTCGTCGGCGACGTGATCGGCAAATACCACCCGCACGGCGACCAGTCGGTCTACGACGCGATGGTCCGGCTCGCGCAGGATTTCTCGCTGCGCTACCCGCTCGTCGACGGCCAGGGCAATTTCGGCAATGTCGACGGCGATAACGCCGCGGCGATGCGCTACACCGAGGCGCGGCTGACCGCGGCGGCGGGCGAGCTGATGGCCGGGCTCGACGAGGGCAGCGTCGCGTTCCGCCCCACCTACAACAATGAGGAGGAGGAGCCCGAGGTCTTTCCCGGCCTGTTTCCGAACCTGCTCGCCAACGGCGCCTCGGGCATCGCGGTCGGGATGGCGACCTCGATCCCGCCGCACAACGTCGCCGAGCTGATCGACGCCGCGACGATCCTGATCGACAACCCGGCCGCCGGGGACGCGGCCTTGCTCGAAAAGGTCCAGGGCCCCGATTTCCCGACCGGCGGCGTGCTCGTCGACAGCGCCGATACGATCGCGCTCGCTTACGCCACCGGCCGCGGCGCATTTCGGGTGCGCGCGCGATGGACGATCGAGAAGGGGCCGCAAGGGAGCTGGACCGCGGTGGTCGGCGAAATTCCCTACCAGGTGGCCAAGGGCAAGTTGATCGAGCAGATCGCCGGCCTGATCGCCGACAGGAAGCTGCCGATTCTCGCCGACATACGCGATGAATCGGATGAGAAGATCCGCATCTGCATCGAGCCCAGGAGCCGGACGGTCGAGCCCGATATCCTGATGGAAAGCCTGTTCCGGCTGACCGACCTCGAAACGCGGATTCCGCTCAACCTGAACGTGCTCGACGCCGGCCGCACGCCCCGCGTGATGGGGCTGAAGGAAGTGCTCGGCCTGTGGCTCGCCTTCCAATTCGAGGTGCTGGTCAAGCGCGCCGAGCATCGCGTGCGCAGGATCGACGACCGGCTCGAGCTGCTCGAAGGCTATCTGATCGCTTTCTTGAACCTCGACCGGGTGATCGCGATCATTCGCGGCGAGGACGAGCCCAAGCCGGTGATGATCGCCGAATTCGCTTTGAGCGACCGCCAGGCCGAGGCGATCCTCAACATGCGCTTGCGGTCGTTGCGCAAGCTCGAGGAGATTCAACTCAAGGCCGAACGCGACACGCTCGTCAAGGAGCGCGAGGCGCTGCACAAGCTGATCGACGAGCCGAAGCTCCAGAAGAAAAGGCTCAAGAAGGATTTGGCGGCGTTGAGGGCGCGCTACGGACCCGAGACGGCGCTGGGCAAGCGCCGCACCCTAATCGAGGAAGCGGCGCCGACGCGCGACATCCCCCTGGAAGCGATGATCGAGCGCGAGCCGATCACCGTGATCCTGTCGAAGCGCGGCTGGATCCGGGCGATGAAGGGCCATGTCGAAATCACCAATGCCGAGGCGCTGAAGTTCAAGGAGGGCGACGAGCTCGCTTTTCCGCTGCTCCACGCCCACACCACCGACAAGATCCTGCTCGCCTCCTCGGACGGCCGTTTCTACACGCTCGCCGCCGACAGGCTTCCCGGCGGGCGCGGCTTCGGCGAGCCGGTCAAATCGATGGTCGACATCGAAGGCGAGGGCAATGTCGTCGCTTTGCTTCGCGCCGGCGCGGCCGAAAAGCTGCTGGTCGCCTCGTCGGACGGACGCGGCTTCGTCACCGCGGCGGCGGGCGCGGTCGCCGAGACGCGCAAGGGCAAGCAGATCGTCAATTTGCGCCCCGGCGCGCGGCTGAAGGTGGTGCGGCCGCTGAAGCCCGAGGACGATTATGTCGCGGTGGTTGGCGAAAACAGGAAGCTCGCCGTCTACCCGCTCGCCGAATTGCCCGAAATGGGCCGCGGCCAGGGCGTCCAGCTCCAGCGCTACCGCGACGGCGGCCTCGCCGACGCGACCGGCTTCGCTTTCACAGAAGGGCTCAGCTGGCCGATGGGCGGCGAGACCGGCCGCACCCGTACCGAAGGCGACATCGGCATGTGGCGCACCGCGCGCGGCGCTGCCGGGCGACCGCCGCCCAACGGCTTCCCGCGCGACAACCGCTTCGGCTGAGCCATTTTCCAAAACAGGGCAAACGGTTACCGCACTTGCCGAGCGCATGTCTCAACGATCCGTTAACCCTGTTTCTCTATCGCCGCTGCCATGCAGGCCGCCAGGACGCGCAAGGGGGCGAAATCGCCGGCGGGGACCCGTCCGCCGGGCCGCGACCTGCCGCCTGAGCTCGCGCCGCAATTCCACGATGTGCTCGAGGCCGTCCGCCAGCGCTATCTCGACGCCTTGCCGATCGCCGCGGCGATCGTCACCATCTCCGACGACAGCTTCATCGAGTGCGCCAACGACCAGTTCCGGTTCCTCGCCGAATGGGACGAGCGGCTCGGCGAGCGGCGCATCGCGCAGGTTCCCATGCTCCGCGCCGGGCCGATCGGGGCAAAGCTCGTCGCCTTCCTCAAGAAGAACGATCCGGCCTTCCAGTTCGACACCGCCGACGGGCGCAGCATCGGCGGGCGGCATTTCACGGTCCGCTTCGCCCGGCTCATCCTCCTCCCCGGCCAGCCGGCCCGCTGCCTGATCTCGATGATCGACAAGACCGCGCAGGTCGAGACCGAGCGCAGCCTGCGCTCCGAGATGCTGCGCGACACGCTGACCGGGCTGCCCAATCGCTTCGCGTTCAACGAAATGGTCGATTCGGTGCTCGCCGATCCCCAGTTCGTCGAGAACGGCCATGCCGTGCTCGCGGTCGACATGACCCGCTTCAGCCGCGTCAACGAATGCATGGGCGCGATCGCCGGCGACGAGCTTTTGATCACCTTCGCCCGCCGGCTCGTCTCGGCGCTGCGTCCGAGCGACATGCTGGCGCGGATCTCGGGCGACGAGTTCGGCGTGCTGCTCCGGCTCGACCGCGGCCTCGCCGACGCGATGCGCGCCGCCGAGCGCATCAAGGCCGTCCTCGCCCTGCCGTTCCGCCTTTCCGAGCTCGAGATCAGGGTCGATTGCGCGATCGGCTGCGCGATCCTGAACAAGAGCGTCCACAGCGCCGACGAGGTGCTGAGGAACGCCCAGTTCGCGCTGAAGGGCGCCAAGCGGACCGGAGCCACCCAGATTTACGAGCCGACCCAGGCGCAGGCCGTCCGCCGCCGGTTCAGCATCGAGACCGAGCTGCGCTGCGCGATCGAGGCCGGCGACCTTGCCCTCGCCTACCAGCCGCTGATCCACCTCGCCAGCGGCCGCGTCGCCGGCTTCGAGGCGCTGGCCCGGTGGCGGCTCGATGGGGTCGCGATCACCCCCGGCGAGTTCATCCCGGTCGCCGAGGAATCGGGGCTGATCGTCCAGCTCGGCCGCTGGGCGCTCGACACCGCCACCCAGACGCTCGCGGACTGGGACCGCAAGACCGGGACCCGGCTGCCGATCTGCGTCAACGTCAACCTGTCGCCGGTCCAGATCAGCCGCGACGACCTCGCCGCCGCGGTCTCGGGCGCGCTCGCGGCGAGCGGCATCGACGGCGGCCGGCTGACGCTCGAACTGACCGAAGGCGCGATCATCCAGGACCCGGAGCGGGTCGCCGCGGCGCTGAAGGCGCTGCAGCGCTTCGACGTCAAGATCGCGATGGACGATTTCGGCTCGGGCTACACCTCGCTCGCGTCGCTGCAGCTGCTGCCGATCGACAATCTGAAGATCGACCAGCGCTTCGTCTCGGCCATGCTCGCCGACGGCGATTCGGCGGCGATCGTCGACGCCATCCTGAGCCTCGCGCGCGCCCTCGGCATGGCGACCACCGCCGAGGGGATCGAAAGCGAGGAGCTGGCGCTGAAGTTGACCCAATTGGGCTGCACCTTCGGCCAGGGCTTCTTCTACTCCGAAGCGCTGCCGGCCGACGAGGCGCTCGCTTACTGGCTGGACCGCAGCGCCTGATCGACATGGGCCCGGGCCATGGCCCGGACCGCCTTCCTGTCCCGCGGAAAGCCGGCGCGCAGCCATTCCTCCTCGACCGCGTGCAGAGTCGCCGAGACCGCCGGTCCCGCTTTCAGCCCCATCGCAATGAGGTCGCCGCCGCTGACCGGCAGGCGCGGCCGTTGCCAGCTCTCCAGCGATTTTAGCTCGGGCCCCGGCGCGCCGTGGAGCAGCACGCGATCGACCGCCTGCGCCGCGCCGATCCGGTAGGCGAGGGCCGCCAACGAATCGAGGCCGGTTTCGGCCGCCGAGACCAGGCGGGCCGAAAGCCGCTTCGACAGCCGCAGCCGCGCCGCCACCGAGGCCGCGACCGCGGGATCGGCCGGGAGCAGGGCCGCGAGCCGCCGCGCCGGATCGGGCGCGATCGCGGCCGCCCGCTCCGCCGCGACGAGGTCCGCCAGGCGGTCCGCGCGCCCGATTTCGGGCAGGACGGGGCGAAACACGCCGCGTTCGATCATCAGCGCGACGGTCGGGCTCGGATCGGGCAATCCGAGCAGCTTGAGGAGCTCGTCGGCGATTCGTTCACGCGAAAGCGCCATCAGGTCGTTGGCGCGCTCGGCGCAGGCCGCGAGCGCCGCCTCGTCGGGCGCGCCGGTGCCGAAGCGGGCGTGGAAGCGAAAGAAGCGCAGGATGCGCAAATGGTCCTCCGCGATGCGCTGGAGCGGGTCGCCGATGAAGCGGACATTGGCAGCCTGGAGGTCGGCCAGGCCGCCGAAATAGTCGAAAACCTCGCCGCTCGCCGGATCGGCGCTGAGCGCGTTGATCGTGAAATCGCGGCGGGCGGCGTCCTCGCGCCAGTCCTCGGTATAGGCGATGGTGGCGCGGCGGCCGTCGGTGGCGACGTCGCGGCGCAAAGTCGTGACCTCGACCGGCGCGCCGGCGATCACCGCGGTGACGGTGCCGTGGGCGATTCCGGTCGGCACCGCCTTGATCCTGGCGGCCTCGAGGCGGCGCATCACCTGCTCGGGCGCGAACCGGGTGGCGAGATCGACGTCGCTGACGGGAAGGCCGAGCAGGGTGTCGCGCACGCAGCCGCCGACGAAGCGGGTGGCGCCGGCCCCGGCATCGAGCGCGGCCAGCAGCCGGTCCATGCCGGGGCCGTGCTGCCAAGGGGCGTCCGGAAGCTTCACGAGACCAGCGCCAGCCGCCGGCTCAAATTCACGATCATCGCCGCCGTCGCCCCCCAGATTCTGCGCCCGTCATATTCGATCTCATAATAGGTTCGCTCGCGGCCGCGCCAGACCGCGTGGCGGACATGCTGATGGGCGGGATCGAACAGGTGGCGCAGCGGCGCCTCGAAAATCGCCGCGACTTCGCCCGGATGCGGGGTCAGCTCCAGGTCCGGCGGCACGATGGCGAGCACGGGCGTCACCTCGAAGCCGGTGACGGTGCGGTAGCGGTCGGCGACGCCGATGATCTCGACATGGCGTCGCGGCAAGCCGATCTCCTCCTCGGCTTCGCGCAGCGCGGCGGCGACCGGGCCGTCGTCGCCGGGATCGATCCGGCCGCCGGGGAAACTGACCTGGCCCGGATGCTTGCGCATCGTCTCGGGGCGCAAGGTCAGGATCACCGTCGGATCGGGCCGGTCGACCACCGCGACCAGGACAGCGGCCGGGGTGATGGCATGCCCCTCCGCCTCCTCGTCGAGCACGTCGCCGCCGATCAGCTCGGGGCTTGCGCGGTGGCCGAGCTCGAGCGCCTCGCGGAGCGTGTCGGCGAGGCTCATGCGCCGGGCTCCAGCGCGAAGAAGGCGCCGCCGCTCCACACGCCCGGCACCGCCGCGCCTTCGGACAAGGCGATCTCGGCCAGCTCGTAATAGACGCTCCGCGCGACCAGGGCGTCGAGACCGGAGCGCACGTGCAGATAGGGATGGGGACAGTCACTTTTCCCAAGGCCGGTGTCGACCTGACGCTGCCGTGCGGAAAAGTGACTGTCCCCTCTGAAGCGCAGCGGGTGGTCGGGGCCGGCGACCACGGCGTCGCCGGTGTTGAGCCGAAAGGCCAGTATCCGGTCCTTGCCGGCGCCTTCGGACTTCAATTCGACGGCGACGAACGGGGCGTCCTCGACCTCGATATCGAGCTTCTCGACCGGGGTCACGAGGACGAAGCCGCCGTCGGGCTCGCGGCGCAGGATGGTCGAGAACAGGCGGACCATGGCCGGGCGGCCGATCGGGCTGCCCTCGTGATACCAAATGCCGTCGCGCGCGATCCGCATCAGGCTGTCGCCGCAATGGGTCGGTTGCCACTTGTCGACCGGCGGCAGCCGCTGTTCCTCGGCCATGCGGGCGATGTCCGCGAGGCTTAAGGAGCTGAGGTCGTCCATGGACCGCGCTGTAGCGCCCGGCTATGCGCTCCGTCCATGGAAACGGCGATCGTCACCGGCGGCGCGAAGCGGATCGGCGCCGAGATCACGCGCGCGCTCGCCGCCGACGGCTGGCATGTCCTCATCCACTACAATCGCTCGGCGGCCGAAGCCGAGGGGCTCGCGGCCGAGCTGGGCAATGCTTCAGCCGTTCAGGCGGACCTCGCCGACGCGCAAGCGGCGGCGACGATCATGAACGCGCTGGACGGGCTGCCGCCGCCGCGCCTGCTGGTCAACAACGCCTCTTTGTTCGCCCATGACGACATAAGGGACTTCACCGCCGAAAACTGGGCCGCGCATCTCGACGTCAACCTGCGCGCGCCGGCTTTGCTGTCGCGGGCGTTCGCGGCCCGGGCGGGGCAGGGGCTGATCGTCAACCTCATCGATGCCAAGCTCGCCGCGCCCAACCCCGATTTCTTCAGCTACACCATCTCGAAGATCGGCCTCGCC
>DASQFO010000074.1:0-3445 GCA_035633095.1 Allosphingosinicella sp.
GATCGCGGCCGGCATCACCGGCCTCCTCGCCGCCTTCCTGCCGATCGCCTTCCCCTTCCAGCTTGGCATCTTCGCATTGCTCGCCTTCGCCGCGGTCTATTCGGGGCGCAGCTATTACGAGCGCAACCCGGTCGCGAGCGACGACCCCAAGCTCAACGAGCGGACCGCACGCCTGATCGGCCAGACGGTGACGGTCGAAACCGCGATCCAGAACGGCCAGGGCCGGGTCAAGATCGGCGACTCCTTGTGGATCGCCCGCGGCCCCGACGCCCCGGCGGGAAGCCAGGTGGTGGTCGCCGCCGCGGACGGCTCGTGCCTGATCGTGGAGCCGGTGGCCGCCGCCTAAAAATCAGCCCGCGAAGGAGAATGCGGTCGGGGCGCCGCCGTAGCTGTTCGGAACGGTCGAGCCCTTCTTCAGGAACAGCCTCAGCAGATTCGCGAACACGATCAAGGTCATTCCCAGGAAGCCGAGCGCGACGATCTGGGGCAGCACGCCGCGAAACGCAAAGGCCAGCGGGAGCGCCAGGAACATGATGCACGGCACGAGCAGTTCGCGTCCGCTCTTGCCCACGTCGTGGAGGCGGCGGACCGCCACGGCGAGCTGCGGGATGATCAAGAGCGCGCTCACGATGCCCGAAAGCAGCGGACCCACGCCGAACAGCAAGCCGACGAACCCCGCCGCCGCCTGCAATATGATGACCAAACCGAGAAAGGACCAGAATTCCTCGCGAGACGCCCGACCCTTGAAGTCGGCATATTTCTTCAGGCCCTGGAAGGCGCTCTCGATGATCGACATGGCTTGCCCCGATTCCGTACTGGTGCCTTCGGGAATAATGGCAGCGCCGGCTTAATATTCGGTTAGACGGGCCGGCCTTGGGCATCGGGGACACAAAGGTGTGTGTCCCCGCGGGTGCGGCAGGCTCCGTCGGCCGGCCCCGGCCTCAGCCGCGCCGGTCGGCGGAGAAATAACCGTAGCCGGCGCCGACCAGCGCGCCGATCACCGGCCCCACGAACGGCAGCGGGATCGCGATCAGCGCGCCGATGCCGGCCGCGATCGCCGTCCGCTTCGCTACAGGATTCTCGAACATGGCTTTGCCTCCTTCGAGGTGTATTATAGGGATAATACAGGAGAGGTTCAAGAGGGCAGGCCGACTCGCGCATATCACGCGGTGCCATGCCAGGGACGGCCTCGCTTTGAACCATTTCGGTTCAATCTCTCTTTTCCTACACCGTTCCCATTATGTTCTAATTTGCCTATGAGCGGTGGAGGCGATTCGGCGCGGCCGGCGCGGCGGCAGATCGACTGCGCGGCGAAGGCGTGCTTCCTCGCCGGCCTGCGCGCGGGCTTGAAGCGGGACGAGGCGGCGGCGCAGGCGGGCTTCACCCCGAACGGTTTCTATTATGCGAGACGGGCGGACCCGGTCTTCGCTTTGGCCTGGGCCTGGGCGACGGACCTCTCGGCCGACGACGCGCGCGCCCGGCGCGCCGCCGCCGCGAGGCCCGGCCCGGACGAGGCCGCGATCGCCCCGAACGCCAACCGCATCTTGCAGCGCCGGCACGTGCGCCGCGCCCGCTTCGACGACCGGCGCAAGCGCCTCTTCCTCGATCATTTCGCCGGCACAGCCGATGTCCGCGCCGCCGCCGCAGCGGCCGGAGTCGCGCCGTCGACAGTCACCCAGCATCGCCGCAAGGATGCCGAATTCGCCCTCGGCTGGGACGAGGCGCTTGGCGTCGCTTATGCGGATCTGGAGGCCGAAGCGGTCCGCCAGCGCCTCGAGGCGCAACGCGATTTGCGCGAGGGGATCTCACCCAAAGGCGAGATGCCGCGGGAATTCGACCGGGTCATGCGCCTTCTCGTCCGCTACGATCGCAAGGACGGGAGCATCGGCCTGCGCCGGGTCTCGCGCGGCCGCGAGCGGCGCTGGACCTTCGACGAGGCAATCGCGCTTCTCGACAAGAAGCTGCGCGCCCTGGGCGCCCGCCACGGCGTCGCCCCGCCGGAAGAGCCCCCTCGCCTTCCGCCTCCTGAAGGGGACAGTCACTAGTGGCTGTCCCCATTTCCCGTGCTGAGGCGCTCGCCGTGCTGCTCGATCTGCTTCGGCTTGCGCCCGAGCCGCGCCGCCTTCTGTTCCGGTCGATGCCGGTTCCCGCGCGGCGCGCGATTCTGGACGAATGGTGGTGGCAGGCGCATGGCGGGCAGGAGGAGCCCGCTTGCGGCCCGGACGGGGAGCCGTGGCGGGTCTGGGCGATCGTCGCCGGGCGCGGCTTCGGCAAGACCCGGGCGGGCGCCGAATGGGTGTGGGCGCGGGCGCGCGAGGCGGGGACAGTCACTAGTGACTGTCCCCTCCGCATCGCCCTGGTCGCCGCCAGCCTCGACGAGGTCGCCCGCGTGATGGTCGAGGGCGAGAGCGGCCTGCTCGCGCTGGCCCGCTGCGACGAGCGCCCGCGCTGGATCGCGAGCCGCGGCCTCCTCCTCTTCCCCTCCGGCGCCGAGGCCCATGCTTTCTCGGCCGAGCGGCCCGAGAAATTGCGCGGGCCGCAGCACCATTATGCCTGGTGCGACGAGCTCGCGAAATGGCCGCATTCTGACGCGACCTGGAACAACCTCATGCTCGGCCTGCGTTTGGGGACGCGCCCGCGCACGATTGTCACGACGACGCCCAAGCCGGTGCCGCTGCTCAAGCGGATCCTCGCGCTCGACCGCTCAGTCACCACCCACGGCCGCACCGCCGAGAACCTCCATCTGCCCGCCGATTTTATCGAAGCGATGGACGCGCTGTTCGCCGGCACCCGCCTCGCCCGCCAGGAGCTCGAAGGCCTGTTGCTCGACGAGTTCGAAGGCGCGCTCTGGACCCGCGAGCTGCTGGAAAAGGCGCGCAATAAGCCCTCCCCCTTGATGGGGGAGGGTTTGGGTGGGGGTGGAGCCTCCGGAAACGCACCGCCCTTCATCAACGTTCACCCCACCCCAGCCCTCCCCATCAAGGGGAGGGAGGATTTCCACCGCGTCGTCATCGGCCTCGATCCCCCGGCCTCGACCGGCGGCGACAGCTGCGGGATCGTCGTCTGCGGCCAGGACGCGGAGGGAATCGCCTGGGTCCTCGCCGATCTCACCGCCCACGGCCTCTCCCCCGAAGCCTGGGCCCGCCGCGTCGCCGAGGCCGCCGCGCAATATGGCGTGAGCCGCGTCGTCGCCGAGAAGAACCAGGGCGGCGACATGATCGCGAGCGTGCTCCGCGCCGTCGACGCCGACCTCCCCGTCCGCCTCGTCGCCGCCACGCGAAGCAAGGCGGCGCGCGCGGAGCCGATCGCGCTGAGGTTCGAGACGGGACGGGCGCGGCTGGCGGGGAGTTTTCCGGAGTTGGAGGACCAGCTCTGTGCCCTGACCTGGGCGGGCTATCAGGGCGCGGGGAGCCCGGATCGGGCCGACGCGATGGTGTGGGCCATG
>DASQFO010000075.1:0-4029 GCA_035633095.1 Allosphingosinicella sp.
TCGCGTTCGTCTGTTCGATCGAATCGAGGTCGAGTTTCGGCATGGCGCTTCTCCGTCGCCCAATGCGCGCTTTCCAGCAAAAGTGGAATGCGGTTTTGCGGCCGGAAAGCGCGCCAACAAAAATCCGACCATTTTCCCAGCCGCCGCGTGGTTCCCACGCGGCTCGAAAATGGTCTAGGCGGGTCGCATGACTGCCGCAATCGACCCTGTCGCCCTCGCCTCGCGGCTGATCGCCTGCCCGAGCGTCACGCCCGCCACCGGCGTGGTGTTCGACGTGCTCGAGTCGGCGTTGACCCCGCTCGGCTTTGCCGTCCACCGCTTCACACTGGGCGAGGCGCCGGACGGGCCGGTCGAGAATCTGTTCGCGACGCGCGGGTCGGGCGCGCCCCATTTCGCCTTCGCCGGCCATCTCGACGTGGTGCCGCCGGGCGAGGGCTGGGCGAGCGATCCGTTCGCGCCCGAGATTCGCGGCGGGCTCCTGCACGGCCGCGGCGCGGTCGACATGAAGAGCGGGATCGCCGCCTTCGTCGCCGCCTGCGCGGAAGTGAGCGACCATGACGGCATTTTGAGCTTCATCATCACCGGCGACGAGGAAGGCCCCGCCACCTACGGCACGCCGGCGATCATGGTGTGGATGGCCGAGCGCTCGATCCGGCCCGACATGATCCTGATCGGCGAGCCGACGTCCGAGGCGCGGCTCGGCGACATCGTCAAGATCGGCCGGCGCGGCTCGGTGAACATGTGGGTGACAATGCCCGGCGTACAGGGCCATGTCGCCTACCCCGAGCGCTCGGACAATCCGATTCCGAAGCTCGCCCGGGCGATCGCCGCGCTCGAGGCGCTGCACCTCGACGACGGCAGCGAATCGTTCGAGGCCTCGAACCTCGAATTCACCGCGGTCGAGACGTCGAGCAAGGCGACCAACGTCATCCCGGGCTGGGCGCGCGCGCAGCTCAACATCCGCTTCAACAACCTCCACCGCGGCGCCGACCTGGTCGCTCTGGTCCGCCGCACCGTCGAGGAAGCGGCGCCGGGCGCGACGGTCGAAGCCAAGATTTCCGGCGAAGCCTTCCTGACCCCGCCCGGGCCGATTTACGACATCGTCAGCGCCGCGATCGAGGCCGAGACCGGCGAAAAGCCCCGCCTCTCGACCCATGGCGGCACTTCGGACGGCCGCTTCCTGATCGCGCTCTGCCCGGTCGTCGATTTCGGCCTGCCCAACGCGACCATGCACAAATTGGACGAAGCCGCGGCGGTCGAGGACATCCGCGCGCTCGCCCGCATCTACGCCCGCGTGATCCGCGCGGCGTTTAGCGTCTCCGCCTGAGCACGATATAGATCGCGCCGGCGCCGCCGTGGCGGGGATGGGCGTTCCTGACCGCGGCGATATCCGCGGCATGGCGCGAGGCGGCGAGCCAGTCGCCCACCGCCGCGCGGATCGCGCCGCGCCGCTCCGTCCCGCCCGAGCGGGGCTTGCCGGTGATCAGCAGCAGTACGCGCGCCCCACCAACGATCGCCTGCTCGAGCCGCCGGTCGAGCAGGTCGTAGGCCGTGGTAAGGCTGTGGCCGTGCAGGTCGAGCGTGCGATCGGGCTGGGCCAGGCCGCGCGACAGCCGCCGGTCCCAGCTCGCGTCCAAGGTCGTGCCGGGCACTGCTTTGGCGGGAGGCGATTTCGAGGTCACGGGCTGCGCGGCGGCGCGCACCGCCGGCGCATCGACCGGCGCCGGGCCCGGGAGCGGTGCATGCAGCGGCCGCACGCTCTCGACGACGCGGCGCCAGAGCGCGTCCTCCTCAGCGCTGAGCCGGCGCGGCACGGCTTCGGAGTCTCTCGATCGCGCCGCGCGGAAGCAGGATATAGGCCCTGCCGCGCGCCTGCATGCCGCCCGCGATCCTTGCGGCGTCGGGACCTGCGCCCCAAAAGGTGTCGAAGCGGTTGGGCCCGCGGATCGCGCCGCCCGTGTCCTGGGCGATCCACAGGCCGTTCGCCTCGGAATTGTCCATGCCCAGGAGCAAAACCGGCGCCCCCAGCGGCACGAAGCGCGGATCGGCGGCGACCGTGACACGCGGCGTCACCGGCCGGCCGAGCGCGCCCAGCGGATTCTCGCCGTTCAGCTCCTGAAAGAAGACATAGCTCGGATTCTCGCGCATCAGCGCCCCGCCGGCCGCCGGATTGGCGCGCAGCCAATCGACGATCTTCTGCATCGTGACCGGCGGCGCCAGTATCGCGCGCTCGCGCAAAAGCCGCCCGATGGCGACATAGGCGCGGCCGTTCTGGCTGGCATAGCCGATCCGCATCAAACTGCCGTCGGGCTGGCGCAGCCGGCCTGAGCCCTGGATCTGCAGGAAGAAGAGGTCGACCGGATCGGCGGCCCAGGCGAGCTCGAGCCCGCGTCCGGCGAGGGCGCCCTCCTCGATCGCGGCGCGATCGTGATAGAGGACGTAGTTCCCGCCCTCGTCCACCCGTCCCCGGCCGCGCTCGCCGGTCGCGGGGTTTGCATCGAGCAAATCGGGCGGACGGCGGTAGACGGGCACGTCGAAGCCGGGCCGGCGTTCGCGCGACCCCGATATTTCGGGCTCGTAATATCCGGTCGCGAAGGCGGCGCCGTCGCCGACTTCGACCAATTCGAACGCGTCCCGGAAGAAGCGGGCGAAGGTCTCGCCGCTGACGTGCAGCACTCGATGGTCGCAGACCTGGCGCCAGTCCTCCGGCCGGGCGAGGTCGCTCACGTCGGCCCGGGCGGTCAGCGACGGGCACGAGGTCTTGAACGCCCAATAGGCGCGCGTGGCCGCGGCGGGATCGAGCGCGAGACGCACGCGCGCCGGCCGGACGCCGGCCTGAAGCGCCGTCTCGGGCGGCGGCGTTTCGACCGGCGCCGGCGGCGGCGGCACCGGCGGACGCGGCGCCGGGACGCAGCTCGCCAGCGCGACCATCAGGCCGGCGGCGAAAAAATGACGGAACAGCGAGTCGGGGCGGGCCATTAGCCCCGTGTCTAGGCGGCTTCGTCGGTCTCGACGAGGCGCCAATTGGGGTCGTTCTTCGAAAGATCGCGTCGGAAGGTCCAGATATCCTTGGTCGGCACCGCGTCGGTCATCGAGCCGGCGACCAATTCGCCTTCCTTGTCGCGGGTGACCGCGGCGATGAAGGCGTCGAAGCGGACCTCGATCTCGGCGACGCGTCCGTCGAGCCGCGCGTCCTCGATCGCGGCGCGCTCGATCGCGACCAGCCGGTTGTCGAGAATGTGGCCGGCGCCCTCGCGCTCGGCGATCGCGGCCTCGAAGGCGGTGCGGACCTCGCCCCCGGTGAGGAAGCCGAGCTCGTCGCGGTCGCCCTTCCAGAAGGCTTCGAGGACCATCCGATAGGCCTCCTGCGCACCCTCGATGAAGCGGGCGACGTCGAAGCTGGGATCGGCGGCGATGATCGCGCGGATGCCGGTGGCGGCGCCCTTCTCATAGGCATAGCCGCTCGGCTCGGCGGGATTGGCGGCAACGTCAGGCGCCGCGGCGGCGGACGGCGGCTCGGGCGCGGCCTCGGGCCGCGTCACCGGCTGCTGCTCATGGCCGGTCCGCTGGCCGAGCACGGCATAAAGCCTGAGGCCCACGAACACAGCGATCATGGCCAGCAGGACGATCTCGACGGTCAACCAGTTTCTCCCGGAAAAGCGACACCGCCTACATAGGCGCCTGGCGGCCCTTATTCAAATGCATTACCCGCAACGCGCTCAAGGACGGGATGTTGCGTGCCCGCATCGCGCCTGCTACCCGCCGCCGCCTGAACCGCCGCTGACGTTGCGGCGACCTTTATTCCACGCGAGTTTCGAAAGTTATAAAGATCATGGCCGAAGAAGAAGGCGCCAACGGCGCGGGCGAAGCGGGCGAAGCGGACGAGCTGCCCGTGATCGGCGGCGACAATCTGCCCCAGGTCGGCGTCCTCGCCCAATATGTGAAGGATTTGTCGTTCGAGAATCCGAACGCGCCCGCCGTCTACCAGTGGCAGGGCCAGCCGCAAATGGACGTCCAGTTCAACATCGG
>DASQFO010000076.1:0-5809 GCA_035633095.1 Allosphingosinicella sp.
CGACCTCAACGTCCTTATCAACAACGCCGGCATCATGCGGTTTGAGGATGCCGCCGCGGCGATTGATGACGAACAGGCGCTGGCGATCATCTCGACCAACCTGCTGGGGCCGATCCGTATCACGTCGGCTCTTGTCGAGCATCTGAAGGCACAGCCGAGCGCGATCATAATCCACAACACTTCGGCGGTGGCTTACACCCCCATCGCGCAGACCGCAGTCTATGCGGCCAGCAAGGCGGGTCTGCACAGCTATGCCCTGTCCCAACGGTTCATGCTTCGCGACACATCGGTGCGCGTCCAGGAGATCGTGCCGCCGTGGGTCAATACCGACTTGGTCAAGAAAACGGAAGATCCTCGGGCGATGCCGCTCGACGATTTCATTGCCCAGCTCATCGAACAGCTGTCGACCGACGAACCGGAACTCGTCGTCGAGGCGAGTCGCCAGATGCGCGATAATCCGGGCCCGAACGAGCACGCGCTGGTTCAACAGCTGAACGAGTTCCTCGCCGCCAACCCCATACTCGTCTGAGCGGACGATGGCGTGCCTTGTTTGGCCTGCCGATCGGCGCTGTGAATCGCACGAAAGGAAGAACGATGTCTGTTGCTGATGGAACCATCTTGACGGTGGAGGAAGCGCGCCGGATCGTCGCCCCTCTCTATGACGCGCTCAATCGCCCCGGCGAAAAAAATGTGTCGGCGCTGCTGGCTCAGGCCTGCCATGACGACTACCAATCCTATCACACCAATCAGGATTATCTGACGCGGGACCAGCTGGCCGATGTGTTCCGCGGGGTGGGGTCCGCCGTTCCCGACCTGGCATGGGAAATTGCCGACATCCGCGTGGCGGACGATCGAATCATAGTGCGAGGCGAAGCGACGGGAACGCCAGTCGCCGATTTCTTCGGTGCCGCACCGACCGGAAAGTCCTTCCGGACCATGGCGATCGACCTGTTCACCGTTCGCGACGGAAAACTGGCGAAGGCCTACCATATCGAGAATTGGACGACTGCGCTCCAGCAGATCGCCGCCTGAAGGATATCGTTCGCCGATCTAACCCTGTCCGTGGAGCGCAATATGAGTGAAAGCGAATATCCGGCGTTTAGCCATGCCTTGGCAGTCGGCCGAAAGTTGGTTCTGGATTTGCCCGACAGCCGCGCTGTTCAGGACGCCTATGCGGAAGCACAAGCGGAATCGTCGCCCTGGCTTTTCAACCATGTGGTCCGCTCGTGGCTTTTTGGCGCCAGCCTGGCACGGAAACGCGCGCTGACCCCGGACGCCGAGCTGGTCGCGGTAGCGGTGCTCCTGCACGACATCGGCCTTGCGCGAGATAGTGTTCCCGACCGTCGTTTCGAGGTGGTCGGAGCGGATGTCGGCCGGGCATTCGCGCTCGCCCATGACATGGGCGAACGGCGCGCGGAGACAATATGGGACTCGATCGCACTGCATACCACGGCGTCGATCGGGCGGCACAAGAGCGTCGACGTCGCCTGTTCTGGGATGGGCATCGGGTGCGACTATGGCGGCTTCGGCTACCAGGAGCTCGGCGATGGAGATAAGGAAGCCATCCTGTCGGCCTATCCCCGGCTTCAGATGAAGGAGATGATGACGACTTGCCTGTCCAATCTGGCAAGAAGTCAACCGGATACCACACGGGACAATTTCATCGCGGACTTCGGCACGAAATACGTGCCGGGCTATGTGCGATTTTCAGCCGTCGACCTGCTCCATCGAGCACCGTTTGCGGAGTAGGACGTCGGCGGGCCGATAGTAAGATTATCGTGTCGTGTCCCTATTTCAGGCCCAGAAGCTTGTGGGTCTGGAGGCTGAGCCGCCAGCGCGGGTGGGCCAGCACATAGCCGATCGCCGCTTCCCGGGCCGCTTCTCCGTCCGCGCAATCCATCGGCTGGATCAGGAAATGACGGAAGGCCCAGCCGGTCAGGGTGTCCGGATCGATGCCCGGCTGCGGCCAGACCAGCTTCAGCTCGTCGCCGGAGCGCTGGACGACTTCGGTGCCGGCCTTGGGGCTGACGCAGATCCAGTCGATGCCGGGCGGCGCCGGCAGCGTGCCGTTGGTTTCGACCGCGATCTCGCAGCCCCTGGCGTGCAGCGCCGCGATCAGGGTCTCGTCGAGCTGGAGCATCGGCTCGCCGCCGGTGACGACGACCAAAGGACGCGCGCCGCCGGCCCAAAGCGCGGCGACCCGCTCGGCGAGCGCCTCGGCTTCGTAGCGCCCGCCATTCTCGCCATCCATGCCGACGAAATCGGTGTCGCAGAAGCTGCATTGCGCCTCGGCGCGGTCCTCCTCGCGCCCGGTCCACAAATTGCAGCCGGCGAAGCGCAGGAAGACGGCGCGGCGGCCGGCCTGCATCCCCTCCCCCTGCAGCGTGAGGAAAAGCTCCTTGACCGCGTAGCTCATGGCCGCGCCGCGTAGGCCGTGGGATCGGGCAGCCCCGCTTCCGCGAAGCCTCTGGCGCGCAGCCGGCAGGAGTCGCACAGGCCGCAATGTTTGGAATCAGGCGTGGGATCGTAGCAGGACCAGCTCATCCCCGCGTCCAGCCCGAGCCGGACCGCCTCGCGCGCGATATCCGCCTTGGACATGGCGATGAGCGGCGTATGGACCGCGAAACGCTCGCCCTCCACGCCGGCCTTGGTCGCGAGCCTTGCGAGCGCCTCGAAGCTCTGGACGAAGGCCGGCCGGCAATCGGGATAGCCTGAATAATCGACCGCGTTGACCCCGATGAAGATGTCGCGCGCGCCCGCGACCTCCGCCCAGCCCAAAGCGAGCGACAGGAAGATGGTGTTGCGGGCGGGCACGTAGGTCACCGGGATGCCCGCGCCGACGCCGATCTTGGGCACCTCGAAATCGTCGGTCAGCGCCGAGCCGCCGAAGCGGCTAAGATCGAGCGGCAGGACGATGTGCCGGTCGGCGCCGAGATGGGCCGCGATCCGCGCCGCCGCGTCGAGCTCGACGCGATGGCGCTGGCGATAGTCGATGGTGAGCGCCAATAGCCGAAAGCCCGCCTCGCGCGCCAGGCCCGCGACGACCATCGAATCCATGCCTCCGGAGAGGAGCACGACGGCATTGTCACTCATCGGGGCCATATAGCGGCCCCGGCCCAAAAAAGAACGGGCCGCCCCGAAGGGCGGCCCAGTTCAGGCGTTGAAGCCTGCTAGGGAGGAAAGCGTGCCGCTCGCGGCACATCGCCCTATTACTGCAGTAATGGTAAATTCCGCGTTAACGCTAATGAGTCCCTGTCCGCTCGCGCGGGTGCGGTACCGGCCCGCTCTCCCACCCAGCCTCCCGACAGGGTATGCTATGGGAGGCTGGGTGGGGGAGCGGGCCGGTGCCGCCTAGCGAAACGTCAGGCGCAGGGCCCGATCCGGCGGCCCTCGGCGCGCAATGCGAAGGGGGTGCCGCGATCGAGGCCCTGGCTGTCGATCTGGACCAGCCGCGGCGTTTCGATGCGGACGACGGTGCGGCCGCGCCCGACGCCGGGACACATATAATTGACCGTGAGGCTGTGGGTGTCGGCGGCGACGAGCTCGCGCGTGCAGGCGACGCCGCCGTGCTGGGGCTGGGTGAGCCGGATCGGGTTGCCGAGGCAGATCGAGGCGATCCGGCCATTGCCCGATCCGCGCAGCTCCCATTGCCCGCTTTCGAGTCGCGCCAGCATGGGGATTTCCGCGCGCTCCTGGGTCGCACCCGGCCAGGCGAGGAACAAGCCCGCTCCGACCAGGACCAAAGCCCGTCCGGCAGATCCGATGCGCGTCACCAAAATACTCCCGCAAACGGCGGACCCACTGCCGCCGCCTCACCCCTGGCCGAAGACCATAGCATATTTGCGGCGGCGAAACGACCTCGCAGTGGTCAATTCTCCAAGTCGCTGAGCTTGACCGGAAAAACGCGCGAGCAGAATTCGCAGTCGACGCTGATCAGGCCGTCCTCGTCGACCATTTCGGCGCGCTCCTCCGCGCCGAATCGGGCGAGCACGCCGCGGACATGCTCGTAATCGCAGCGGCAGCCGCGGGAGAGGCCGGTCGTCGAGAGGAGGCGGACCTCCTCCTCGTCGTGGAACAGCCGCCACAACAAGGCGTCGAGCGGCAAAGCCGGGTCGGTAAGCTCGGCGGGCCGAATCGTCTCGGCGAGGATGCGGACATGGTCCCACTCGGGGTGGTCGAGCCGGGTGTGCAGCCGCTCGCGCCCCTCCTCGCCTTCCGGCAGGTGCTGGAGCAGGATGCCGCCCGCGACACGGCCTTCGCCGTCGAGCGCCAGCCGGACCAGGCTCGGAATCTGCTCGGACTGGGCGAAGAAATGCTCGACCGCCTCGGCGAGGCTGCCGCCCTCGAGCGGCACGATCCCCTGGTAACGCTCGCCCGAAACCGCCTGATCGAAGGTGATGGCGAGATAGCCCTTGCCGAACAAGGCGAACAAAGAAGGCCGGCTCGGCTGCTCGGCGAGCCTGTCGAGGTCGAAGCGGACATAGCCGCGCAGCTCGCCGCCGCGATAGTCGGCGACGAGCAGGTCGACCGCCCCGCTTTCGGTCTGCGCCTGCAGCGTCAGCTGGCCGCCGGCCTGCTTCAAGGTCGCGCCGAGCAAGGCGGTGAGCACCAGCGCCTCGGCGAGGATGCGCGCGACCGGCGCCGGATAATCGTGCGCCGACAGGATCTCGTCGAGCACCGGCCCGAGCCGCACCAGCCGCCCGCGCGCGTGCCGCCCCGGCAGCGCGAAGCCGATCGCCGCGTCGAGCGCGGCCTTGGGAGTTTCCGCGGGGGAAGCCATGCCGCCGATGTGGCGATAGCGCCCGACCGGGTCAATGTCCGGCGCCGCGGCGCGGATATGATCAGACCTGCGCGTTCAGTAATGATAGCGGCACTGCGCCACTTCCAGCGCCTGCGCTTCACCCTTCCCGGTCACGCGATAGACAAGCCGATGCTTCTGGTCGATCCGCCGCGACCACCAGCCGCCCAAATTGCCGCCCAGCGGCTCCGGCTTTCCGGTTCCGCGAAACGGATCGCGCGTGCATTCCTTGAGCAAGGCATTGACCCGGGCAAGCAGTTTCGCGTCTTCGGCCTGCCAATGGAGATAGTCGTCCCAAGCAGTCGGCCAGAAGACGAGCTTCACGGCTCGATCAGCTCGTGTTCCTCGCCCTCGCCCGCGTCCAGGCCCCGGATCGCATCCAGCAGCCGCGCGGCATTGGCGGGCGAGCGAAGCAGATAGAGCGTTTCCTCGATCGACGCCCAATCGCTTTCCGAGACCAGCACCGCGCCCTCGCCGCGCTGGCGGGTAATTGCGATGGGCGCGTGATCGGCGACAACTCGGTCGATCACCGATTTCAAATTCTCGCGCGCCTCGGAATAGCTGATCGCCTTCATTCGCTCTATTTGGACAAAAGATTGTCCAATGTCAATTTGACCCTGCGGCTTACGCCGCCTGCGGCACCTCGTAGTGGCGCGCTGCTTCGGAGAGCTTCTCGACGAATTCGGCGACGTGCGCCTCTTCGACGATCAGCGGCGGCAGGACGCGCATGACGTTGTCGCCGGCGGCGACCGTCAGCAGGCCGTGCCCGCGCAGATAGGCGACGAAGGCGCGGCTGTCGGTCTTCATCTTGACGCCGAGCATCAGGCCGATGCCGCGCACGCCTTCGAACAGATGGTCGTGATTGGGGATCATCTGCTCGAGCGCGCCCCGGAGCCGCTCGCCCATGCGGGTCACGCGCTCCAGGAATTCGTCATTGGCGACGACGTCGAGCACCGCCTGGCCGGCGGCCATGGCGAGCGGATTGCCCCCATAGGTCGAGCCGTGCGTGCC
>DASQFO010000077.1:0-1544 GCA_035633095.1 Allosphingosinicella sp.
CTCGACGCCCTCGCGGATATACTCGTCGCGGTCGACGATCACATCGCCCTTGCGGCCCTTGATGGTGACGGCCGCGATCTCGTTGACGAACCGGCCTTCGCGGCGGGCCGCCTCGGCCTTGTTCTGCGAGGCGCAGGCGAAGGCGTCCTGCTCGCCGCGGGTGACCTGATATTGCTCGGCGAGATTCTCCGCGGTGATGCCCATGTGATAGCCGTTGAAGACGTCGGTAAGCCCGTCCCTGATCATCGTGTCGACGAGGCTGACGTCGCCCATCTTGGTGCCGCCGCGCAGCTGCTGGGCGTGCGTCGAAAGGCTCATATTCTCCTGGCCGCCGGCGACGACGATGACCGCGTCGCCGGTCTGGATCGCCTGGCTGGCGAGCGCGACGGCGCGCAGGCCCGAGCCGCAGACCTGGTTGACGCTCCAGGCCGGCACCTCCTTGGGAATGCCCGCGGCCATCGAGGCCTGGCGGGCGGGGTTCTGGCCCTGGGCAGCGGTCAGCACCTGGCCGAGGATAACCTCCGACACGTCCTCGGGCGCCACGTTGGCCTGGGCGAGCGCCGCCTCGATGGCGATTCGGCCGAGCTCGTGGGCTGGGGTGGCGGCGAAGGCGCCGAGGAAGGATCCGACGGGGGTACGCTTGGCGGCGGTAATGACGACGTCGGTCATGATTTCGAGTCTCCGATTTGGGGTTGGCGGCCCTTTAGCAGCTTGCTGCAGTGCGGGAAAGCCAGCCGGCCAAGGGCTCCCAGAGCATCATTTTCGCGCGCGAGCCAACCACCATGCCGACATGGCCGAGCGCGAGATCGAGCCGTTCGCCGGCGCGGGGCGCGGTGGCGTGAGGGACGATGCGGTCGGTGGTGGAGACGATGTTGAGGAAGGGGATGGCGAGCGATCCGGGGTCGATGATCTCGCCGCCCACGCTCCAGGCCCCCGCCCCACTCAGATCGTCGCGGAACAGACCTTCGAACATCTCGCGCGCGGCGGCGCCTGCGACGGGCGGGCCGTCATTGGCCCAGTCCTCGAGCATGACGAAGGTCCGCGCTTCGGCGCCCTCGAGTGTCGCAAAGGCTTCGAACTTGGCGACGGTGCGGGCGGGATCGAGGCTCCAAAAGGCGCATTGCAGCACCTCCATCGGCAGCAGGCCGAGCGCCTCGACCGTGGGCTGGGCGCCCGCCCATAATTTGGCGAGGCCGGCACGGGCCTCGTCCGGGAAGCCGCCGAAATGCCAGGGGGCGGCGATGGTCGCGACGCTGCGCGCGGGGCCCAGCTGCGCGGCCGCGAGCGCCATCGTCCCGCCCAGGCAATAGCCGACCAGATCGACCGGCGCGCCGAGCCCGCGCATCAGCGGCAGCAGGATCTGTCCGACATGCCCGGCGACATTGAGCTCCTGCCGGTCCTCGCCCGGCCAGCCCCAGTCGAGCAGCAGCACGCGCCGGCCGCGGCCGCTCAGCCAGCGCAGCAGCGAACGCTCGCCCATGTCGAGCACGTTCGGCGGATTGATCAGCGACGGGACGAACAGCACCGGCGGCCCCTCGCCGCCA
>DASQFO010000078.1:0-1806 GCA_035633095.1 Allosphingosinicella sp.
CGTTCGACGCCTCGAACGAGCTGATGCTCGAAGCGATCCTGCCCAGGGACCCGGCGGCGATGGCGCCGATGGTCATGCGGTACGCGGTCGACCCGAACGGGCGCAAGCTCTCCAACCGCCTGACGCCGGCGCAGAACGCCGCCCTGGACGCCGCCCTCGCGCCGCTTGGATTGCCGCCGAGGGCATTCGATTCGTACGAGCCCTGGTTCGTGACGGTGACGCTGGCGGTCGCCGCCGCCCAGCGGCTCGGCGTCGGCGCGGCGGACGGCCCGGAGGCGCTGCTGATGCGCGCCGCCCGCGCGCGCAGCATCGCCGTCGGCGAGCTCGAGGGCGTGCAATGGCAGTTCCTCCTGTTCGATGGCATGCCCTACGCCCAGCAGATCGCCCAACTGGTCGAGACGCTCGAGCACAATGACGAGCTCGACGAGGAGCTGGCGCCGATGCTCGCGGCATGGTCGGCCGGCGACGTCGAGCGGCTGGTCGCGATCATCGACGCCGGCCGCGAGCAGGACCCGGCGCTGCACCGGCTGCTGTTCGCCGGCCGCAACGCGAACTGGGCGAGCTGGATCCAGCTGCGGCTGCGGCGGCCCGGCACGGTCTTCCTCGCGGTCGGCGCCGGCCACCTCGCCGGCCGCGACAGCGTCCAGGCGCAGCTCGCCCGCCGCGGCATCCACGCCGAGCGCGTGCCGCACGTCGAGGCGAATTGACCTCGTTGCTCCCCTCCCCTATAGGCGCGCCTCCCCGTTCATGGTCATCCCTGGAGGCGTGAGCGGGAATGTTTATGAACCCGCTACTTGGAGGCATGCAATGAGCGAGCAGCTTACGCTGTCGGCCGAGACGCGCGAACGGGCTGGCAAGGGAGCCTCCCGCGTGCTGCGTCGCGAAGGCCGCGTCCCCGCCGTCGTCTACGGCAACAATGAAGAGCCGCTTTCCATCCATCTGGAGGAGAAGGCGCTGGTCAAGGCGCTAAGCTCCGGCCACTTCATGAATTCCGTGGTGATGATCGATGCCGGCGGCGCCCCCGCCCGCACGCTTCCCAAGGACGTCCAGTTCCATCCGGTCACCGACCGGCCGCTGCATGTCGATTTCCTGCGCATTTCCGAGCACGCCAAGGTCACCGTCGGGGTGCCGATCCGCTTCGTCGACGAGGAGGATTCGCCGGGCATCAAGCGCGGCGGCGTGCTGAACGCGGTCCGCCACGACCTCGAGCTGGTCTGCGACGCCGCCGAGATACCGGAAGCGGTCGAGATCAGCCTCGCCGGCATGGACATCGGCGATTCGCTGCACATTTCGGCGGTCACGCTGCCGCCGGGCACGGTCTCGGCGATCACCGACCGCGACTTCACCGTCGCCACCATCGTCGCCCCGTCCGGCGTCAAGTCCGAAGCGGCGGACGCCGCAGCGGCCGCGTTGGCCGCGGAAGGCGTCGAGGAGCTCGAGCCCGGCGAAGTGCCGACGGTCGGCGAGGACGAGGCCGCGCCCGAGGGCGGCGAGGAAGCTTGAAGCGTTTCTCCTGGCTCGGCTCCCTGTTCGGCGCACGCCGGGCCGAGGTGCCGGGCCAGCCCGCTTCCGCCCCGGAAGCGGCGGATTGGGGGGAGTTCGCGCCGGTGCAGATCTGGGTCGGCCTCGGCAATCCCGGCGCGAAATATGCGATGCAGCGGCACAATGTCGGCTTCATGGCGGTCGACGCGATCGCCGAGGTCCACGGCTTCGATCCTCCGCGCGTGCGCTTCCAGGGCTGGACGCAGGAGGGGCGGATCGGCGGCGCCAGGATCCTGCTGCTCAAGCCCGCGACCTGGATGAACG
>DASQFO010000079.1:0-1583 GCA_035633095.1 Allosphingosinicella sp.
CGCGGCGCGCGCGGAAGAAGGCCAGCAGGTCGTGCACATCCGCCTCGCTGCGTACGCCCGGCCCGGCGTCGAAGGTGAGCCTGGCGTCCGCCCACTCCGAATTGCGCTGCTCGGCGCCGCCCGCCACGGTCACGATCGCGGTCGAGAAGGCCGGTTCCACCGCCGCCTCCCGGCCGAGCGCGATCGGGAAGGCTATATCCTCGAAGGGGTCCACCGCTTCTTCTCCCATGTCGAAATGCACGAAGCCGTCGCGCAGCGTCTGCGGCAGCGCCCAGACGAAAATCTCCGCCGTCGCGCGCCGCATCGCGGCCTCGGCCGCCGCCGCGATCCGCGACCACAAAAGGCTGTCCTCGCCGTCGAGCACGAAGCCCGCGAAATAATGCTGCTCCGCGACCGGATAGCCGAGCCGGGCGGCCATCGCCTCGGCCGCCCCGGCGGCCGCGCCGTCCCGCCCGGCGATCACCCAGTCATAATCCTCGAGCTGCAGCGTATCGAAGGCGGGCGCCGCCCAGCCCAAAGGCGCGTTGGCCCGGCTCACCTCGGGCGCGCCGAGCACGGTCGGCAGATAGACAAGCAACAGGCAGGACGCGCCCGGCGCCTCGTCCCGCACCGCGTCGCACAAGGCCGCGGTCGAGGCGGCGAGCATCGCGCCGGCATCGTCGAGCGTCGCGCGCTGGGCCGCGTCGAGCGCGGCGTGCACGTCCGCGATCGGCACCGGGTCGAAAGCCGCCACCGCCGCGTCGTCGTAGAGGCAGATGCGGCCGTCCCCCATCACCCACCACCACGGCTCGCCGACCTGGAAGCGGACCGGCTGCTCCGCCGCCGCCGCCAGCGCAGCGAACGCCCGCGCCACATCCTGCAGCCACGCCATCGCCTCCACATTGGCCGGCGACAGCAGGGCCGAGGGCGGCTCCCAGCCGGTCAGCGCCGGATCGCCGTTCCCTGCTCTTTGCTTCCAGGCCTCCGGGCAATGCTGGGCGAGCAGCTCGTAGCTCAGCGACAGGATCACTTCGAATCCCATCGCCCTCGCCCGCGCCAGGAAATCCGCATGCCAGGCCGCGCACGGCCCGTTCAGAGCGCCCGTCACCAACCCGTCCCCGCCGAGCCGGAAATAATGGCTCATCCCGAGATAATGGTTGATCAGCTCGCGATAGCCGAGCCGCAGCGCGTTCCTCAGCAGCCGCGCCGGCGTCAAATGATAAAGGTCGTCATAGCCCGTCGCGATCCGCAAGCGATGTTCGGGCACGATCACATCGCCGATCGCCAGCACCGATCCCGAACCCTCGCACACGATCTCGCTCAGCTCGGCCCATCCCTCCGCCGGCGCCGCGAGCGCCATCTCGGTCGCGTCATAATCCGGCGCCACCAGCGACACGAACATCCGGTCGACATCCCCCGCCCAGACAGGATCGTCCGCCTCCCAGCCGCCTGCCAGCGCCCCGAAATCCAGGTCGATCGCCGCGTCCTCAGGATCGCCCTGCGCATAGTTCCACAGCCGCACATACCAGCTGCGCACCGCGCCGCCCGCGTCGCGCGCCTCGATGGTCAGCGTCGGCCCGTGCGCCGCGTCGAGCGCCTTCAAT
>DASQFO010000080.1:0-6432 GCA_035633095.1 Allosphingosinicella sp.
GGACAGTCACTTGTGACTGTCCCCGTCCAGCGTTCGGGCGAGTCCGTCGAGGATCGTCGTCCAGCCCTGGCGGGTCTTCTCCTGCCAATCGGACCAGACGCCCTCATGGGTGAGCGTGAGCAGCGCGCCGTCGCCGTCGGCTGCGATGGTGACGGTGACTCGCGTGCGCTCGGCGCTGAAGCTCGTCCAGAAGTCGAAGGCGAGACGGTTCGGCCGGTCGATCTCGACATATTCGCCATGATGTTCGGCGAGGTCGGCGCCGCGGCGCTCGTCGATCCGGAAGCGGCCGCCGACGCTGGCGTCGATCTCGCAGCGGTCGAGCGTGCCGTCCGGCGTCCGGAACAGCCAGAGCCCGGCCAAAGCGGGGTCGAGCCAGGCGTCGAACACCCGCTCGGGCGGCGCATCGAGGCGCCGCTCGACGGTGACAATTACGGCCATTCAACCCTCCGCCTTGATCTTCTCGCGCCGGGCGAGCTCCGCCTCGGACGGCTCGTCTTGCGCGAACGAGCCGGTCCGGACCGGGCCGGCCGGCCGGTAGCGGCTGACGATCACGCCGGTGGTCGAGGTAACGCTGGAGACGAGCGCGAACTCGCCCGCTTCGGCACTCTGGTCGATCCAACTTTTGCCCTTGCCGAGCAGCAGCGGGAAGACGAACAGGTTGAGCTCGTCGACCAGGCCGCGGGCGAGCAAGGCGCGGACCAGCATCGCGCTGCCCTGAGTCAACAGGTCGGGCCCGTCGCTTTGCTTCAGCCGGGCGACCGCCTCGAGCACATCGCCGTCCAGCTTGACGCTGCTCGCCCAGGTAAGCGGATCGGCCCTGGAGGTGGCGACATATTTGGTGACCGCGTTGAACTGGTCGCCGATCGCACTGTCCTTCTGGAACGGCCAGTAGGCGGCGAAAATGTCGTAGGTCTTGCGGCCGAGCAGCAAATCGTAGGGACGCGCGAAAATCGCCCCCAGCGGCTCTTCTATCGCCCCGTCCCAGTAAGGAAAGGCCCAGCCGCCAAATTCGAAGCCGCCGCCCGGATCCTCCTCGGGCCCGCCCGGGGCCTGCATGACGCCGTCCAGGCTGACGAATGCACTGACGATCAGCTTCCTCATTGGCTCAGCTCCTTCGCGACTTCGCCGAGCTGGTCGGCGCAGGTGCCCCAGCCTTCGTGGAAGCCCATCTTGGCGTGAGTCTCGCTGTCCGCTGCGTCACGGTGCAGCGCGACCGCCCGGTAGAGCGTCTTGCCGTCCGGGGCGTTGCTGAGGGTGACGATCGCGGTGAACGCGAAGCCGCCGCAATCCGCGATGTCGCCGGCCGGGCGGTAGCCCCCGAGCAAGGCGTTGGTCCAGATGATCCTCTCGCCCCCGACCACCTCGAGGACGCAGCCCTCGCCGGGCGAATCGAAGCCGTCGGGGCCGGTCATCCGCGTGTAGAAGCGGCCGCCGGGGCGAAGCTCGACCTCGATCTCCGGCGTCTGGTAGGGCCGCGGCGCCCACCATTTCTTCATCAGCTCGGGATCGGTCCATGCCCTCCAGACGAGGGCGCGGGGCGCGTCGAGCACGCGCTCCAGCACGAGGTCATGGTCCATCACTTCTCCTTCTCCGTGGCTTGCATCTCGCTGAGAAAGTCTTCGAGCCGGTCGAGCCGGCCGTCCCAGAGCGCGCGCTGTTCGGCGATCCAGGATTCAGCGGTCGCGAGCGCCTTGGGGTCGAGCCGGCAGGTGCGCACGCGGCCCTTCTTTTCGCTGCGGACGAGCCCACTCGCTTCGAGCATCCGGAGGTGCTGCATCACCGCCGGCAGCGACATCCGGTAGGGCGCGGCAAGCTCGCTCACCGACGCCGGCGCGCGGCTCAGCCGGGCGAGCATGCCCCGCCGCGTCGGGTCCGCGAGCGCCTGGAAGGCGAGGTCGAGCCGGGCCGATTCGTTAAGCATAAGCTTAACTAACGCGGCGCGCCCGTCGGAGCAAGCGAAACTTTGGCATTGCCTTAACTATCGCGGCCGCCCTCTCTGCGCTAGGCCCCCAACCTCGACGGAGAGGCACGCAATGGACAGCGCAGACGCGGCGGAAATAGTGGCCGAGGCCCACGAGGGGAACGATGCGCGGGGCGCCGGCTTCCGCAACCGCGCGGCGCTGATGATCGCCATTCTCGCGGCCGTGCTCGCCATCGCCGGGCTGGGCGGCGGCAACGCCACCGACGACATGATCCACAACAATATCCGCGCCAGCGACACCTGGGCCTTCTTCCAGGCGAAGAACATGCGGCAGACCGCTCATGAGATCGCCATCGTCGAGATCGAGGGCGACCTGGCCGAGCCCGGCCTCGACCCGGCGACGCGCGCGCGGCTGGAGCGGAGCCTGGCCGAAAGCCGGGCCAATATTGCCCGCTATGAATCCGAGCCCGATCCGGCGGCGCCGAACGATCCGCTGCGCGGCGAGGGCAAGCGCCAGCTCCGCGCGCAGGCTGAGGCCTTCGAAGCGGCGCGGGAAGTGGCGGTCGAGCGGGACAATAGCTTCGACATGGCCGAGGTGCTTCTGCAGATCGCTTTGGTGCTCGGATCGGTTGCGATCCTCGCGATCAACCGCCGGATCCTGATCCTGTCGGCGGTGCTCGGCGCGCTCGGCGCGCTGCTGACGCTGAACGGCTTCCTGCTGCTGGTGGCGCTCCCGCTCTAGGCGCGCCGTCGCCTTTACAGGCGCGCAGGCGCTGCTATCGCCCCGCCATGACGCTCCACCCCACCGACTCCATCCTCATCGTCGATTTCGGCAGCCAGGTGACCCAGCTCATCGCGCGGCGCGTCCGCGAGGCCGGGGTCTATAGCGAGATCGCCCCGTTCAACCGCGCCGATGAGGCGTTCGAACGGCTGAGCCCCAAGGGCATCATCCTCTCCGGCGGCCCTTCGTCGGTTATGTGGGACGATTCCCCGCGCGCGCCCCAGCATTTCTTCGATGCCGGCGTGCCCATACTCGCCATCTGCTACGGCCAGCAGACCATGGCGCACCAATTGGGCGGCCGGGTCGCGCCGTCGGAGAGCCGCGAGTTCGGCCGCGCCTTCATCGAAATCACCGGAGATTCGATGCTGTTCGACGGCCTCTGGAAGCCCGGCGAGCAGCACCAGGTCTGGATGAGCCACGGCGACCGCGTCGAGGCGCTTCCCGAAGGCTTCAGCGTCGTCGCCAGGTCCGACGGCGCGCCTTATGCGGTGGCGACCGACGAGGAGCGCCGCTTCTTCAGCCTGATGTTCCACCCCGAGGTCGTCCACACCCCCGACGGCGGCAAGCTGCTCGCCAATTTCGTCCGCCACGTCTGCGGCCTGCCGGGCGACTGGACGATGGCCGAATATCGCGCCACCAAGGTCGCCGACATCCGCGCCCAGGTCGGTGAGGGCAGGGTGATTTGCGGCCTCTCGGGCGGCGTCGACAGCGCCGTCGCCGCGGTTCTCATCCACGAGGCGATCGCAGAGCAGCTCACCTGCGTCTTCGTCGATCACGGCCTGATGCGCTTGGGCGAGGCCGAACAGGTCGTCAGCCTGTTCCGCAACCATTACAACATCCCGCTGGTCCACGTGGACGCGGCGGACCAGTTCCTCGACGGCCTCGCCGGCCTCGACGAGCCCGAGGCCAAGCGCAAGCTGATCGGCAAGACCTTCATCGACATTTTCGAAGCCGAGGCGGCCAAGATCGGCGGCGCCGATTTCCTCGCCCAGGGGACGCTCTACCCCGATGTGATCGAGAGCGTCAGCTTCACCGGCGGGCCTTCGGTGACGATCAAGAGCCACCACAATGTCGGCGGTCTGCCCGAGCGCATGAACATGCAGCTGGTCGAGCCCCTGCGCGAACTCTTCAAGGACGAGGTCCGCGTGCTCGGCCGCGAATTGGGCCTCCCCGAAGCCTTTGTCGGCCGCCACCCGTTCCCCGGCCCCGGCCTCGCCATCCGCATCCCGGGCGAGGTCACCAGGGAGCGCTGCGACACCCTGCGCAAGGCCGACGCCATCTACCTCGAGGAGATTCGCGGCGCCGGCCTGTACGACGTGATCTGGCAGGCCTTCGCGGTGCTCCTCCCCGTGCGCACCGTCGGCGTGATGGGCGATTACCGCACCTACGACAATGTCTGCGCCCTCCGCGCGGTGACGTCCACCGACGGCATGACCGCCGACATCTACCCCTTCGACGCCGCCTTCCTGAGCCGGGTGGCGACGCGGATCGTCAACGAGGTGCGAGGCATCAACCGGGTGGTCTACGATTACACGTCGAAGCCGCCGGGGACGATCGAGTGGGAGTGATCCTGCATGCGCGTCTATCGTTACATCCTGACCAGCGACACCGGCATGGCGCCGAGCATAGACAACGGGCTCGTCTCGCTCGCGACCTGCAAGCCGGTGATCCGCCGGTGCGCGGGGCCGGGCGACTGGGTGATAGGATTCCTGGCGTCCCCGGCGCCGTCCGGCATGGTGGCATGGGCGGGACGGGTCTCCCGCTCGCTCTCGGTGGGATCCTATGAGCGCGAGTTCCGGGGTCGCTCGGATGCGGTCTACCGCGAACGGGCGGACGGCTCATTCCGGCGGTTGCGCAAGGATTATCACGCGCAACCCGGCGAGATGGAGAAAGATGTTTCGGGGCCCGTCCTCCTCTTCGATTCGACTTCGACCTGGTATTTCGGCGATCACCCGCAGATGCTGCCGGATTCACTGTCTCATCTCGCCGCGCAAGGTCAGGGGCACCGAGTCAATGGCGTAGGTTCGGGCGATCCTGCGCACTTGCTAGCATGGCTGATGGGCCTCGGCCCGCCCGGCATCCATGGGCAGCCGCCGGATCCGGAAGCCGGGCCGGGATGCGGGCCGCCGCCTGCAAAGAATTGCCGCGCATGCTGAAGCACGACCCTTGAGTTGTAGCCTTGGCCAAGGTATCTTGGCCAAGCCATGACCATACATGTCAATATCGGCGAAGCGAAGACACGCCTCTCGGAGTTAGTCGCCGCGGCGCTGCGCGGGGAAGAGGTCGTGCTGCAGAAAGCTGGAGAGCCGAAGGTCAGGCTCGTGCCCCTCCCGGGGGCCGAGCAGGCGGAGCGGGAGGCGATTGCCGCCAAGCGCAAGGCGGCGATCGGCATATGGGCGGACAAATATCGGCATCTGCACGGCAGCGATGCGCTCGAGGTGCCGTCGTCGATGACCGACGAGGAACTCGAAGAGCGCTTCCGCCGGAAATTCGGTGCGCCTCCTTCTTGATACGCATGTCCTGATCTGGGCGCCGACCGGAGACCCGCGGCTGAGCGCGGCTGCCCGAGAGGCGATAACGAATCCCGGTGCGGAGCTCTTCGTGAGCGCCGTCACCGCCTTCGAGCTTGCCGGCCTCCAAGAACGGGGGCGCGTCGCGATGAACGAGGATATGGAAGCGGTTGCCGCTGTCCTCGGCCTGTCGGTGCTCGATTTCCCCGGCGAGGCTTGGCGGATCGCGGCAGACCTCCCAGACATTCATCGCGATCCGGTCGACAGGATGATGATCGCCCACGCTATGGTGGGCGCCTTCACTCTGGTTAGCGCCGACCGGAATGTCCGCCGCTACCCGGTGAAGTCGTTGTGGTGATCCGCTGCGCCTGAGCCGAAGACGACCCGTTGATGCGGGCTTATCATGACGAGGAGTGGGGCGCCCCCGAGTGCGATTCCCGAGCGCTCGGAGCCGTCACCTCCACCGACGGCATGACCGCCGACATCTACCCGTTCGACGCCGCCTTCCTCGCCCGCGTCGCGACGCGGATCGTCAACGAAGTGCGAGGGATCAACCGCGTGGTCTACGATTACACATCGAAGCCGCCGGGGACGATCGAGTGGGAGTGACGAAAAGGCTGGCGCGCGCCCCCGATCGCAGGCTTAAGGACCAGCTATGAGCTTGAACCAGCCTGACGATCGAGAGACCCGGCCGGCCGAGACGTCGTTGTCCGACCTCGCCGAGAGCGCCCTGCGCAAGATCGTCACCGCCATCGTCCTCTCGGGCGGGATCGTCGCGCTCGCCATCTACGCCCGGCCGGCGCCGCCGCGCTACCAGGCGATCGTCGGCGACGGGCGAATCGTCCGCATCGACACGCGAACCGGCACGGTCATCGCCTGCGAGGAGAATCGCTGCATGCAGATCGTGCGGCGCGGCCAGGACCTCGAGCGGAGCCTCACCCGCGCCCCGGCGCCGAAGCAGGAGATTCAGCCGCGCGAGGCGCCCGCCGCACCAGCCGCGCGATGAGCGACGCTCCTACCCTCACCGGCCGCTGCCATTGCGGGGCGGTCGAGATCGAAATTCCCTGGGACGGCGAATTCCGCAAGCTGCGCCGCTGCGACTGCTCCTATTGCGCGCGGCGCTGGGCGGTGGTCGCCAGCGTATTGGTCGGCGATCTCAGGGTGGTGAAGGGCGAGGACAAGCTCACGCTCTACGTCTGGGGCACCGGCACCGCGCGCCA
>DASQFO010000081.1:0-5801 GCA_035633095.1 Allosphingosinicella sp.
TAACGACGACGCGTCCCTTGGCGGAGACGCCGTTGGAATAGCCTTGAGGCCGGGGCCAGCCGGGCGGGAGGAGAGCCTTCATTTGCGGAACTCCGCGAGATGGTTGCGCGCGATCACGATTTTCTGCACTTCCGAGGCGCCTTCGTAGATGCGAAGCGCCCGGATTTCGCGGTAGAGGCTCTCGACCGGCACGCCCTGGGTGACGCCGAGGCCGCCGAAAATCTGCACCGCCTTGTCGATCACATTTTGAGCGCTGTCGGTGGCGTGGAGCTTGGCGAGCGCGGCCTCGCGGCTATTGCGCTGTCCCTTGACGTCGCGGAGCCAGGCGGCGCGGTAGACGAGGAGCGCCGAGGCATCGACGTCGAGCACCATCTCGGCGAGCATCGACTGGACGACGGCGTTGTCCGAAAGCGTGCCGGGCCCGAGCTTGCGCGTCAGCGCGCGTTCCGTCGCTTCGTCGAGCGCCCGCCGCGCGAAGCCCAATGCCGCGGCGCCGACCGTCGTGCGAAACACGTCCAGTGTCGCCATCGCCTGCGCGAAACCGCGGCCGCGCTCGCCGAGCAAGGCGGAGGCGGGGAGGCGCATGTTGTCGAACCTGAGCGTGGCGAGCGGGTGCGGCGCGATCACCTGGATCCGTTCGCTGTCGTCGAGGCCCTTTATCCCGGACTCGACGATGAACGCGGAAATGCCTTTGGCCCCCGGTGCTTCGCCGGTGCGGGCGAAGAGGACGTAGAAATCGGCGATCCCGCCGTTGGAGATATAGGCTTTGGCGCCGTCGACGAAATAGCCGCCGTCCTTTGCCTCGGCGGTGGTTTCCATCGACGCCACATCCGAGCCGGAGCCGGGCTCGGTCAGCGCGAACGCGGCGATCTTCTCGCCCCTTGCGACCGCGGGAAGCCAGGATTGTCGCTGAGCCTCCGTCCCGAACAGGCTGATCGCCCCCGATCCCAGGCCCTGCATCGCAAACGCGAAATCGGCGAGGCCCGAATGGCGGGCGAGGGTCTCCCGGATCAAGGCCAGCGAGCGGACGTCGAGGCTGTCGTGGACGCCGCCATAAGCCGCGGGAACGCAATGGCGGAGCCAGCCGCCGGCGCCGAGCCTGGCCACCAGCGCGCGGCACTCGGCATCAACATCGCAGCCATGCGGCGCCGCAAGCTCTACTTCGCACCATTTCTCAAGATCGATAGACAATTGCCTGTGATCGTCTCCGAAAAACGGCCAGTCGAGAAAGCTTTTGTCGGCCATCAATCGCCCTTGAACGCGGGCGTCTTCTTCGCCGCAAAGGCTTCGAAGGCGCGGCGAAAGTCGTTGGTGGCCATGCAGATCGCCTGGGCCTGGGCCTCCATCTCGATCGCGGTATCGAGGCTCACCGCCCATTCGTTGTTGAGCTGGGCCTTGGTCATGCCGTGCGCGAAATTGGGACCGGTTGCGAGGTCGCGCGCGAGCGCCTTGGCGTCCGCCAGCAGGCGATCGGCGGGGACCAGCCGGTTGTGGAAGCCCCAGCGCTCGCCCTCCTCCGCGGTCATCACCCGCCCGGTGAACAGCAGCTCGGACGCGCGGCCCTGGCCGATCAGCCGCGGCAGGATGGCGCAGGCGCCCATGTCGCAGCCGGCGAGGCCGACGCGAGTGAACAGGAAAGCGGTCTTGGTATCGGGCGTGGCGATCCGCATGTCGGAGGCCATGGCAAGGATCGCGCCGGCGCCGGCGCAGACGCCGTCCAGCGCCGCGACGATCGGCTGCGGGCAGCCGCGCATCGCCTTGACGAGGTCGCCGGTCATCCTGGTGAACTGGAGCAGGCCCGGTATGTCCATTTGAGTGAGCGGGCCGATGATCTCGTGGACGTCGCCGCCGGAGCTGAAATTGCCGCCGGCGCCGGCGATCACCACCGCCTTCACCTCCCTCGCGTAGACGAGCGCGCGGAACGTGTCGCGGAGCTCGGCGTAGCTTTCGAAGGTGAGCGGGTTCTTCCGTTCGGGCCGGTTCAGCGTGACCGTCGCCACGCCGTCGGCATATTCCCATTGGAAATGGCCGGGCTTGAAGGTTTCAGGATCCAAGAGCCTGTCCTTTCGCGATCGAGCGCTTCAATTCCCCAAGCGCGTGATAGAGCGTTTCGCGCGCCTCGCCATCCATGCCGGCGACGAGGCCGTCGATCCAGTCGTGATGGGCGGCGGCGAGGCCGGAGAATTCGGCGCGGCCCCGCGCCGTCAGCCGCACGATCGAGGCGCGCCGGTCGGCAGGCGACGGGTCGATCCGCACCAGCCCGTCGCGGGCCAGCTTTTGGACGAGCGGGGTGACGTTGCCGTTGGAGACGAGCAAAGCGCGCGACAGCGCGCCCATCGTCATGCCGCCCGGATCGCGGTCGAGGGCGGCGAGCACGTCGAAGCGGGGCAAAGTGGCGCCGCGCCGGCCAAGCCGGCGCTGGACGTCCTTTTCGATCGCCATGGTGCAGCTGAGCAGCCGCAGCCACAGCCTGACGCTCGACCGGTCGGCGAGCGCGCCGTCATGCTTCTCGCGGATGGCGAGCGCCTCGCTCATGCGAGCTCCCCGCCCGCCACCGCGATCGCCTGGCCGGTCATCGACTGGCTCTCCGGCAGGCAGAGCCACAGGACCGCGGCGGCCACTTCCTGCGGCGTGACCAGCCGGCCCTGCGGATTGAAGCGCGCCAGCTCGGCCCGCGCTTCCTCTTCGCTGCGGCCGGTCTTGTCGCGGATCCTCGCCACCGCAGCGCTCGTCAGGTCGGTATCGGTGAAGCCCGGGCAAACCGCGTTCACGGTCAAGCCCGTCCTGGCATATTCGACCGCCAGAGCGCGGGTAAGCCCGACCGCGCCGTGCTTCGAGGCGGCATAAGCGGCGGTATAAGCATAGCCCTTGAGGCCCGCCGATGAGGCGATCGTCACGATCCGCCCCGCCTCGGCCGCGAGCAGGTCCGGCAAGGCCGCCTGGCAGCAATTGAAGACGCCGTCGAGGTTGACCGCGATCATCCGACGCCAGCTTTCCGCGGTGACCTTCGCGAACGGCGCGCTTTCGGCGGCGCCGGCATTGTTGACCAGGATCGAGACCGGCCCTTGCGTCTTGCGGGCGCTGGCGAAGGCGCGGTCGACCTGGGCCCGGTCGGTGACGTCGGCGACCTCGAAGAAGCCGATGCCGGTGCAGGCGATCTCGAGCGGCTCGCGGCGACGCCCGACGAGCGTCACCGCGGCGCCTTCACCCGCCAAAGCCGCGGCGACGGCGCGGCCGATGCCGGTGCCGCCACCGGTGATCAAAGCGTGGCGTCCCTTAAGCTTCATGCCTTCAGTTCCGCTTCGCGCTGGAGGTTGCGGGAGAGCTGCGCCAAACCGGCGAGATATTGGGGCGGAACGTCGATCCGGCGGTAGTCCTGGCCCGCTGCGGCGCGCAAGGTCCACATCGGGTCGATGAGGTGCGGGCGGGCGAGCGCGACCAGATCGGCGCGGCCGGCGGCGAGGATCGAGTTGACATGGTCGAACTCGTAAATGTTGCCGACCGCCATGGTGGTGACGCGGCCCTCGTTCCTCACCTGGTCGGCGAAGGGGGTCTGGAACATGCGGCCGTAAATCGGCTGGCAGTCGGCCCAGGTCTGGCCCGCCGAGACGTCTATCAAATCGGCGCCCGCTCCCCAGAAAGCGCGGCCGATCTCCACGGCTTCGTCGGGCGTGACGCCGAGATCGCCCATCCAGTCGTTGGCGGAGATGCGGACCGACATCGGCTTTTCGGCGGGCCAGGCTTCGCGCATGGCCCTGAAGACCTCGAGCGGGAAGCGGAGGCGGTTCTCGAGGCTGCCGCCATAATCGTCGGTCCGCTTGTTGGCGAGCGGGGTGATGAAGCTCGACAGCAGATAGCCGTGCGCGGCGTGAAGCTCGACCATGTCGAACCCGGCTTCGAGGCCGAGGCGGACCGCGGCGACGAACTGGGCGATCACCTCGTCCATGTCTTCACGCGTCATCGGGCGCGGCACCTGGTTGTCCGGGCTCCACGGCACGTCCGAAGCGGCCATGACCGGCCAGTTGCCGCTCTCCAGCGGCACGTCATAGCCCTCCCAGCCGACCCTGGTTGAGCCCTTCGGCCCCGAATGGCCGAGCTGGAGGCAGAATTTCGCGCTCGAATTGGCATGGACGAAATCGACGATCCGCCGCCACGCCTCGACATGGCCGGGCGTATAGAGGCCGGCGCAGCCCGGCGTGATCCGGCCCTCGGGCGAAACGCATGTCATCTCGGTATAGACGAGGCCGGCTCCGCCCTGCGCCCGGGCGCCGTAATGGACGAAATGGAAGTCGGTCGGCATGCCCTCTTGCGCCGAATACATCGCCATCGGCGAGACGACGACGCGGTTGGCGAGCTCGAGCCCGCGCAGCCGGAACGGGGCGAACATCGGCGGCGCCGGCTCGTTGACCTCGCTGCCGCGCGCGGCGGACTGGAACCAGCGCTCGACGCCTTCGAGCCAGGCTTTGTCGCGGAGGCGCAAATTCTCGTGGCTGACCCGCTGACTCCGGGTCAGCAGCGAATAAGCAAACTGGATCGGCTCGAAATGGAGATAGCGTTCGAGCGTCTCGAACCATTCGGTCGAGTTGCGTGCGCTGTTCTGGAGCTTGAGCACCTCGAGATTGCGCTCGGCCTGGTATTCCGCCAGCGCGGCGTCGCGATCGAGGCCGGGACGGTTCAGCACTTGCGCGAGCTTGATCGCGTCCTCGAGCGCGAGCTTGGTGCCCGAGCCGATCGAGAAATGGGCGGTGTGCGCTGCGTCGCCGAGCAGGATCAGATTTTCGTGGCTCCAGATGGCGCAGACGATGCGGCGGAAATTGAGCCACGCCTGCGCGCCCGTCAGATGGGTGGCATTGGACATGAGTGCATGGCCGCCAAGATATTCGGCGAAGATCTTCTCGCAGAGCGCGATCGCGTCGGGCTGGTCCATCACATCGAAGCCGAGGGCCGCCCAGGTCCGCGGGTCCATCTCGACGATGAAGGTCGAAAGGTCGCCGTCGAAGCGGTAGGCGTGCGCCCAGACCCAGCCCGCCTGCGTCTCTTCGAAGGCGAAAGTGAAGGCTTCGAACACCTTGTTCGTGCCGAACCAGAAGAACTTGTTTTTTCGCGTCTGGATGTCGACGCCGAAATGCTCCTGATAGCGGTCGCGGATGCGGCTGTTGGCGCCGTCGGCGGCGATGACCAGGTCGTAGCCGGCCCAGTCGTCCAGGTCGGCGCTCGCCTCATGCTCGAAGTGGAGGTTGACTCCGAGTTCGCGCGCCCGCTCCTGGAGGATGTTGAGGAGGCGCTTGCGGCCGATGCCGATGAAGCCGTGGCCCGACGAGCGGATCGATGTCCCATGGATATGGACGTCGATATCGTCCCAATGCGCGAATTCGCTCTGGATGGTCGCGCCGCTTGCGGGATCGTTCGCCAGCAGATTCTCGACCGTCTGGTCGGAGAAGACGACGCCCCAGCCGAACGTATCGTCGGGCCGGTTGCGCTCGAACAGGTCGATTTCGTGCGCGGCGTCGCGCAGCTTCATCGATATCGCGAAGTAAAGCCCGGCGGGCCCGCCGCCGAGACACGCGATGCGCATGACCCTCTCCAATTGCTTTAGGTCTAAAATATCTGGGTCGGCGCAAGAGGTCAAGCACCGCCCGGGACGAACGGCCGTCGCCGGTCCTCAAATCGACGATGCAGATGCCGCACCAGGGCTCGCCGTCGCGCTTGGTCAACCGTCCTGCAGCGCGAGCCCGGAAAAGGCGCCGTCGCGCGGCAGCGAAACGGTCGCGATCGCATAGCCGCCGTGGATCGCGAGCTTA